>JBCCEF010000017.1 GCA_039030395.1 Acidobacteriota bacterium | reverse complement strand
GGCGAGCTAGTGCGCCACCTCTATGACCACGGCGTGCTCGCCACCGGCCTGGCCTATCCGGTGGTTCCGCGCGGCGAAGAGGAGATTCGCTTCCAGGTGTGCGCCGACCACACGGTGGCCGACATCGATCAAGTGTTGGGAGTCCTACAGTCAGCCGCCGAGTGATCGGCTAGGTCTGCGAGGGCGGCGGCTCCGGCGGCGAGCCGAGACGCGACAGCAGGTCGAGGACGAGAGCCGAATAGCGCGTCATCACCCGGCCGGCATCCTGAGAAAGTCGTTCAATCTCCCGCCGCAAGGCCAGAGCGTCGCCCTCCGACGACCCCTCCAGATCGGAGTTCAACCCTCCGCCGTCGGCGGTGCCGGCTTGAGCATTGACCTGCTCGACAAAGGCCTTCGCCTGCTCCACCACATCGAGCGGCAGCGACAATCCTCCGGTCAGCCGCATCAGGGTGTCCAGCCGGGGAATCGCCTTGCCGCTTTCGTACTTCGAAATGGCGTTGTTGCGAATCCCCGAGGCCTCGGCCAGATCCTTCTGACTCATGCCCCGTGAGATGCGTAAGATTTTGAGAGCCAGATCGAGCCGGTCAGGATCTGTCATCCCAAAACTCTATACATCTTCATTCGAGAGATCAACATCAAACCCTTTAATATCAATGAATTGAAGTTTTTCAAATACTATAGATTTGTCGCACTTAATGCTCCGAGAAGCAAACTTCTGAACGTTTCGACGACTACCTTCCCTTTCGAATCGCGGAAAAGGGAAGAAAAGCCGTAGCCGCCCAAGGCACCGGCAGGGAAAGTGATCGTGCTACTGTTTCCGTCCAGCCTCATGAGGATTCCCTTCGGCCCATGATCGAACGCCTTCTCCCGCCGGAACATCAACAGCTTCTTGAGGACGATCGGGCGCTTCTCGGCGACCTCGCCGCCCTGCTCGCCAAGGTCGAGGTATCGGCCGAAGATCGCGCCACCCTCGCCCGCTCCATCGCCAGCCTCGAAGATTTCTTTCTGCTGGTGATCGCCGGTGAGTTCAACGCCGGCAAGAGCGCCTTCATCAACGCACTGATCGGCCAGCGCATCCTCGACGAGGGGGTCACTCCGACGACCTCCCGCATCCATCTGCTGCGCTTCGGCGAGACGGTGGAGCGGCGGGTGGAAGACGGCGTGGCGATCGTCACGGCGCCGCTCGAATTGCTGCGCGAGCTGCACATTGTCGACACGCCGGGCACCAACGCCATCGACCGCGAACACGAGGCGATCACTGAGGACTATGTTCCGGGCTCGGACCTGGTGCTCTTCGTCACTTCCGCCGATCGGCCCTTCACCGAAAGCGAGCGGGCCTTTCTAGAGCGCATCCGCGAATGGGGCAAGAAAGTGGTGGTGGTGGTCAACAAGATCGATCACCTGGCCGGCGAAGGGGAAATTGCCGAGATCACCGGCTTCATCGTGGAGAGCTCCAAACGCCTGCTGGGCTTCGAGCCGGCGGTGTTCCCAGTGTCCGCCAAGCTGGCCCTGGAGGCCAAGGTGGCGGGCGATGAACCGCCGGTGGCGAGCCGCTTCGAGGCCCTCGAAGACTTCGTCGTCGACCGCCTCGACGCCGCCGAGCGCCTGCGCCTCAAGCTGCTCAGTCCGCTGGGTGTCGGACGCCACCTGTCGGACCAGATCCAGAGCTCCGTCGAGGCCCAGGAAAAGCTCCTCGAAGGCGACTTTCAGGCCCTCGACGACATCGAGCGGCAGCTCGAGGTCTACCGCGAGGACATGGCCCGGGAGTTTCGCTTCCGCTTGGCCGACGTCGAGAAGGTGCTGCATGCCTTCGAAAACCGCGGACACGAGTTCTTCGACGAAACCCTGCGCCTAGCCAACGCCTTCGACCTGATGAACCGCTCGAAGATCCAGGCGGACTTCGAGCGCAAGGTGGTGGCCGAGGTGCCGCAGGAGATCGACGCCAAGGTCGGCGAGATCATCGACTGGCTGATCAACGGCGAGCTGCGCCTGTGGGAGGCGGTGCGGGATCGCCTGGCGGACCGCCAGGCGGCGCACCGGGATCGCATCGTCGGCCCCCACGGCGCCCGCTTCGAGCTGGACCGCCAGCGGCTCCTCGACACCGTCGGCGGTGCCGCGCGCAAGAGCGTGGACACCTTCGACCGGCGCCAGGAGGCGGCGCGCCTCGCCGAATCACTGCAGAATGCCCTCGCCTCGACCGCCCTGATCGAGGTCGGCGCCGGCCTCGGCGCCCTGGTGGCGGTGATCGCCTCATCGACGGCGGTGGACATCACCGGCATCCTCGCCGCCAGCACTCTGGCGGTGCTCGGCCTGTTCGTCATTCCGGCGCGGCGCAAGAAGGCCAAAGCGCAACTCAAGGGAAAGATCGAAACCCTCCGCCGCACCCTGGTCCGCACGGTGACGGAGGAGTTCGACGGCGAGGTCGAGAAGAGCAGCCGGCGAATCCTGAAGTCCATCGCGCCGTATTCTCGGTTCGTCCGGGCGGAGCGCGAGAAGCTCTCCTCCCTAAGCAGCGAACTCGAACGCCTACGCCGCGCCATGGCCGATCTCGCGGATCGCATCGAGCAGATCCGATGACCGAAACCCGGCGTCTCGGTACTTTCGAGAGCCTGTGGCGTGCCTTCGCCTCCTGGCGTACCGCCTCGGTGGCGCTGCTGTCCTTCTCTTCGGGCCTGCCCCTGGGGCTGGTGTGGATCGCCATCCCAGACTGGCTGCGGGACTCCGGCGTGGACATCCGCACCGTCGGCATCATCACCCTCGCCCAAGCGCCCTGGACCTTCAAGTTTCTGTGGTCACCGTGGATGGACCGCTTCGCGCCGCCGGCCCTCGAACGCTTCAACCTCGGCCGTCGGCGCGGTTGGGCACTGGTCGCCCAGGTCGCGCTGTTCGCCTTCACCCTCGGCCTGGCGGGGGTAGCAGACCACCCGGACGCCGCCTGGGTGGTAGGAGCGCTGGCGCTGGCCATCGCCTTCGCTTCGGCCAGCCAGGACATCGCCATCGACGCCTACGCGGTCGATGTCCTGCGCAAGGAAGAACAGGGCGTGGCGGTGGGCGCCCGCGTCGCCCTCTACCGCGCCGCCATGCAGGTGGCCGGCAGCTTCGCCATCACCTTCGCCGGAATGCTGGGATGGGCCTGGGTGGTCATCGGCCTGGCGTTGCTCTATGTGCCGATGATGCTGATCACCTGGAAGGCACCGCCGCCGGAGGTACCGGCGCGGCCGCCGAAGAGTCTGCGGGACGCCGTGTGGCTGCCCTTCGTGGGTTTCCTGTCGCGCCACCGGGCGCTCGAAATCCTCGCCTTCGTCCTGTGCTACAAGCTGGCCGACAACCTGGCCGACGCGCTCAAGCGTCCCTTCCTGGTGGACATGGGCTACACCAACTTTGACCGCGGCATCGCCCTGGGCACCGTGGGCCTGGTGGCGGTCCTCGCCGGAACCTTCCTGGGCGGTGCCCTCACCACCGTCATCGGTCTCGGCCACTCGCTGTGGATCTTTGGCGCGCTGCAGATTTTCTCGAACATCGGTTACGTGCTGGTGGCCGCCGAGGGCGATGTCAATCGGCCGTTGATGTATGCCGCCATCACTTTCGAGGTGCTCACCCAGGGCCTCGGTACCGGCGCCTTCGCCACGCTTCTCCTGCGCATGACACAGAAGCGCTTTTCGGCCACCCAGTATGCCCTCTTCTCTAGCCTGTTCGGCCTGCCGCGCATCATCTCCGGCCCCATCGCCGGCTTCGCCGTGCACGCCGTCGGCTGGAAGACTTTCTTCTGGCTCACCCTGCCGGCGGGCATACCCGGCATGATCCTGCTGGCGCGCTTTGTCCCCCTGGGTACTCGCGAACCGGTGTTCCGGGTAGAGACGGATCGTTCGAAGGAACCTCTGAGCCGCGGCGCCCTGCTGGCGCGAGGCATCCTCGGGGCTCTGGGCGGACTGGTGTTCGGGGTGTTGACCCTGGCGTTTCTCGCCGCCCTGAGCGAATTCGAAACGGCGGGCTTCGACTTCAGCACCCCGCTCCTTGCCATTCTCCAGCCCGAGGGCATTCGGGCGATCCTCCGCCTGGTCGGGCTGTTCGCCTTCGGCGCCGTCTGCGGCCTGTTCACGGCGGCGGTGTTCGCCGCCCGGCGCGGCAATCTGGATCTGGGCGAGGACGAGGAAGCCGAAGTCCAGCCTCGCTAGCAGGTTGCTGAAAGTCTACCTGCGACCGAACCCACAGGGCTCGGCGGCGCCGGAGGAGCCGTGGACGGGGTGAGCCCGAAAACACAGGTGTTTTCGGGTGAGGGGGTGCCCAACCCCCTCGAGAGAAATCTAGCAGGGCAGCTGAAAGAATAGGCCGAAGGCCTTTTCAGCAACCTGCTAGAGCTGGATCGGGTTCGTTCTTTCCTTGCAATATATTCTCTGGGCCGATGCAGCCTAGACTGCAAACCCGATTCCAATCGCGAGGAGGTGGAGTGGAGAAACCGGTCATCATGGCGGTGGATGACGACCCCCAGGTGCTGGGGGCGGTGAGCCGAGACCTGCGCCGGCGCTACGGCGAGAACTACCGCATCCTGCGGGCGGATTCCGGGGCCAACGGACTGGCCGCCCTGGAAGACATCCAGGAGCGGGAGTTGACCGTCGCCCTGTTCCTGGTCGACCAGCGCATGCCGGCGATGAGCGGCGTGGACTTCCTCAGCCAGGCCTTGCCGCTTTTCCCCGACGCCCGCCGCGCCCTGCTCACCGCCTACGCAGACACCGAGGCGGCGATCCGCGCCATCAACGAGGTCGCCATCGACCACTATCTGCTGAAGCCTTGGGACCCGCCGGAGGAGCAGCTCTATCCGGTGCTCGACGACCTTCTCGACGAATGGCAAGGCGGCTACCAACCGCCGTTTTCCGGCGTGCGCGTCGTCGGCCACCGCTGGTCACCGGAGGCTCACCTCCTGCGCGAGTTTCTGGCCCGCCACCAGGTGCCCTATCGCTGGATCAACGTCGAGCAGGAACCGGAAGTCCTCAGCGACCAAGAGCGCAGCGGTTCCCTGCCGCTGGTGATCCTGGAGGACGGCACCCGGCTGCCGAGCCCGACCGTCTCGGACCTGGCGGAGCGCCTCGGCCTGCGCCGCCAGGCCTCCGCCTCGCACTACGATCTGGTGATCGTCGGCGGCGGCCCGGCGGGCCTGGCGGCGGCCGTCTACGGCGCCTCGGAGGGGCTCAAGACGGTGATGGTGGAGCGCAAAGCACCGGGCGGTCAGGCGGCCCTTTCGAGCCGCATTGAGAACTACCTGGGCTTTCCCGCCGGCCTCTCCGGCGCCGACCTCACCCGCCGTGCGGTAACCCAAGCGCGGCGTTTCGGAGTGGAGATCCTCAGCCCCCAGGAGGTGACCGCCCTGCGGGTCCAGGACGACTACCGCCTGTTGGAGCTGACCGACGGCGCGGAACTCTCCTGCCACGCCACCCTGCTGGCGATGGGGGTGCAGTGGCGACAGCTCAACGTTCCCGGCGCCGAGCGCCTCACCGGGGCCGGCGTCTACTACGGGGCCGGCCTGGCCGAGGCGATCGACTATTCCGGCTCGACGATCTACATCATCGGCGGTGCCAATTCCGCCGGTCAGGCGGCGATGGGCTTCTCGCGCTACGCCGAACGGGTGGTGATGCTGGTGCGCGGTTCGAACCTGGAGGCGAAGATGTCGCAGTACTTGGTCGACCAGATCGCTTTGACGGCCAACATCGAGGTGGCCCTCGAAACCGTCGTCACGGAGGTTCACGGCGAGGGCAATCTGAAGGCCCTGACCCTGTCTACCGCCGGCGAGGAGAGACGGGTGGAGGCCCACTCGCTGTTTATTTTCATCGGCGCCGTGCCGCGCACCGACTGGCTCGGCGAAGGCGTCGTCCGGGACGGACGCGGCTTTCTGATCACCGGCCCCGGCCTCAACGGCGACGCCCTCGAAAGCTGGCCGCTGGAGCGCCCCCCGATGCTGCTCGAAACCAGTGTCCCGGGAGTCTTCGCCGTCGGCGACGTACGGGCCGGCTCGGTCAAACGGGTGGCCTCCGGCGTCGGCGAAGGAGGCGTGGCGGTCCAGCTCATCCACCGCTACCTGTCGGAGGTCGGGGCATGACCGTCGCGAGCGAGGACCTGACGGCGATCGAGCCGCTGCGGGATCTGCCAGAGGAGGAACTGCGCTGGTTCGCCGACACCTGCCAGGAGCGGGCCTTTGAGGCCGGTGAGGTGCTGTTCGCCGCCGGTGAGCCAGCGCGGGAGATGTTCTTCCTGCTGGAGGGGGCGGTCGCTTTCAACCGCCGCCAGGGCTCCCAGGAGGTGTCCAACTGGGTGGTGGAGGCCGGCGAAATCGGCGGCCGCCTGCCCTTCTCCCGCATGCACGAGTACACCGTGGAACTGGTGGCGCAGACGGCCGGTCGCCTGGCGGTGCTTCCCACCGACCGATTCGGCGATCTCCATCGCCAGGCTCCGCAGGCGGAGGAACGATTCGTCCACCGCATGCTCGACCGTACCCGCGATGTCACCCGCTCGGACGTTCACCGCGAAAAGCTCGCCTCCCTGGGCACCATGGCGGCGGGCCTGGCTCATGAGCTCAACAACCCAGCGTCCGCCGCCCGGCGCACCGCACGCGAACTGGAAGAAACCCTCCAGGCCTTCGATGAACACTCCTCGCGCATCGTGCAGCAATTCATCTTCAAGGATCCTCCGCCGGGCGACGAGGACCCCTTCGAACCGGTCTACGAGCGCATGACCTTGGAGAGCCCGGCGGCCGGGGTGCTGGAGCAGAGCGACCTGGAAGACGAGCTGGCGGACTGGCTCGACGGGCAGGGCGTCGCCCAGTCCTGGACCCACGCACCGACCTTGGTCGCCGGCGGTTTCACCAAGGACTTCCTGGAAGAGTTCGCGCAGCGCATCCGGCCGGACCAGGTGCGAAATTTCCTGGAGTGGGTGCCGCGGGACGTCTCCATGCGCCTGCTCGTGCGCGAGCTGATCGAGGGCACCGAGCGAATCGCCGAGTTGATCACCGCCATGAAGTCGTACTCCTACATGGACCAGGACGTTTCCAAAGACGAACTCGACCTGCACGAGGGGATGGACACCACCCTCCGGGTGCTCAAGCACAAGCTGCGCAAGAAGGACATTCGGGTCGAGAAGCGCTACGGCGACCTGCCGCGGGTGTCCGCCTTCGGCGGCGAGCTGAATCAGGTCTGGACCAACCTGATCGACAACGCCGTGGCGGCCGTCGAGCGCGGCGGCATCATCACCCTGGCGACGACCTGGGATGCGCGAGCGAACGTCGCCTGCGTCGACGTAATCGACGACGGCAGCGGCATTCCGAAAGAGATCCAGGACCGCATCTTCGAACCCTTCTTCACCACCCGGCCGGTAGGCGAGGGATCGGGCCTCGGCCTGGACATCACCCACCGCATCGTCACTCGCCATCACCAGGGCAGCATCCAGGTGGAATCCAAGCCCGGCCGCACCCGTTTCCGGGTGCGGATCCCGGTGGGCTGACTCTTCGGAGAAAGGCAGGCTAGCCTTGCATCAGCGATTCCCGCTCCTCCTCTCGAGCCTCCTCCTCGCCACCGCCGTCGCCCTGCCGGCCTACGGCGCCGGCGAGATGCCGGGGTTCTTCACCGAGGTGGTGTGCCTGCTCGCCGCCAGCGCCGTGATCGCCTACTTCTGCTTCCGCCTGGGTCTGGTGCCGATCCTCGGATTTCTGTTCACCGGCGTGTTGCTCAACGCCACCGGCCTGGTGCGCAATCCGGAACTGGTGGAGGCAATGGCCGAACTGGGGGTGATCCTGCTGCTGTTCACCATCGGCATCGAGTTCTCGATCGAAAGCCTGATGCGGATCCGCCGCCTGATCTTTTTCGGCGGTGGCCTCCAGGTGGCAGTGACCACCGCCCTGGTGACGGGCATCCTGATGCTGCTGGAGGTCGGCTGGCGAGCCAGCCTCTTCACCGGCCTGCTGGTCTCCCTATCCTCCACCGCCATCGTCCTGAAGCTGCTGGAGAGCCGCGGCGAGGCACGTACCGAGACCGGTCAAATCGGCCTCGGCATGTTGATCTTCCAGGATCTGGCGGTGGTCGCGATGGTGATCGCCGTGCCGCTCTTGGGCGGCACCAGCGAAGAGAGCGCCCTGGAGCAGATCACCTCCCTGGCCATCGCCGTGGCGATCATCGGCGTGGTGCTCCTGGTGGCCCGGAGGTTGGTGCCGAAGGTGCTCGAAGCCCTCGCCCGTACCTGCTCCCAAGAGGTCTTCCTGCTGGGGGTGATCGCCATCTGTCTGGGCACCGCCTTGGTCACCGGCCTGGCCGGCGTCAGCCTTTCCCTGGGCGCCTTCCTCGCCGGCCTGCTGGTGTCCGAGAGCCGCTTCGGCAATCAGGCCTTGGGCGAGATCCTGCCGCTCCAGATCCTATTCAGCGCCGTCTTCTTCGTTTCCGTCGGCCTGCTGCTCGATGTTGGATTTCTGATGCAGAACCTCCTGCTGGTGGTCGCCGTGGTGGCCGCCGTGCTGCTGTTGAAAGGCGGCATCGTCGCCGGCACGGCCCGCCTCCTCGGCTACTCCGGCGGCACGGCCCTGGCCGCCGCCTTCCTGCTCGCCCAGGTCGGCGAGTTCTCCTTCGTGCTCGAGCGCGCCGGACGCGAAGCAGGGCTCTACCCGGCGGGCATGGAAACCGCCGGCGGGCAAACCTTCATCGCCTCGACGGTGGTGCTGATGGCCCTCACCCCGTTCCTCGCCCAGGCCGGAGCGGCCCTCCAGAGGCGGCTGGAGCACCGTGCCGAGACCCAGGCCGGCGCGGCGATGGACGAGGCGGCCGACCTCGCCGGCGGCGGTCACGACCATCCGAGCGCCGACCACGTCCTCATTCTCGGCTACGGCCGCTCCGGCCGGTGGCTCGCCCACCGACTGCACGAGGCGGACGTTCCCAGTCTGGTGCTGACCCTGAGTCCCACCGGTGCCAGCGAGGCGGAAGAAGCCGGCATCGCGGTGATCCGAGCGGACTACAGCAAGCTCTCGGTGCTGCAAGAGGGGGGTATGCAAAGGGCTAAGCTGGTGGTGATCGCCGACGACACCCTGGAGATGGCCGAGCGGGCAGCCTCCATCGTCCGGGCGAACGCACCGGACGTCCCGGTGCTGGTGAAGATGGTGCTCGAAGAAGACGCCCGGGCGATCGAAGAAGTCGGCGCCGCCTTCACCATTTCCGAGGACGGACCGAGCCACCGGGCGCTGCTCGCCGAGATCCACTCCCGCCTTGGCACCACGCCACTGACCACCACCTCAACGGGTGGCGCAGGACCGCCCCCGGCACCGAAGGTCGAACTCTCCACCGAGCAGCGCCGCTCCACCATCTGCGGCCACGTCGAGCTGGCCCGAGCGGTCACCCCCGAAGCGCGCGACATCTGCCCCGAGTGCGTCGCCGCGGGAGACCGCTGGGTACATCTGCGCCTGTGCATGTCCTGCGGCTTCGTCGGCTGCTGCGACTCCTCCAAGAACCAGCACGCCCGGCGCCACGCCGAGAGCCGTGAGCACCCGATCATCCGCTCCCTCGAGTCCGGTGAGGACTGGGCCTGGTGCTTCATCGACGAAGAGCTTCTGTAGCACCGGATCGCCGCGGCCGATCCCCCGCCGTTCCGTCAGCGGCCCCTGCATCTGATCGGTGCGAACCGGCGAAGCGATGGGGTGAGAGCCGAGTCGGCTCATTCCATTCGAAGAGTTCCGCGGGAGTCCAAGAAAATGCGATCAATCCTGACTATTGCAATCGTCTCGACGCTGGCGATGGGGAGCGCGGCCAAGGCGGACTATGAAGAGCCGGAGTACCGAGTGATCGAGCAGCGCGAAGGATACGAGATCCGCGAATACGCCCCTCATCTGGTGGCCGCAACGACCGTCGAGGGAGACTTCGACTCGACCGGCGGCAGGGCCTTCCGCATCCTGGCTCGCTACATCTTCGGCGACAACACCGCGTCCGAGAAAATGGAGATGACCGTGCCGGTGACCTCCAAGGCGACGGCGCCGCCGGAGGAGACCGGCGTCGAAATGAACATGACCGTACCGGTCTCCAAGAAGCCGAGTGACGGCACCGGCGATGCGTACACCTATCGGTTCGTGATGGAGCGCGCGTACACCGAGAAATCCCTGCCCAAACCGAACGATCCCCGGGTCGAGATCGTCGAGATCCCCGAACGGGTGATGGCCGTGCGACGGTACTCCGGACGAACGACGGAACGAAACTTCGACGAGAACCTTGCCGCCCTGGAACGAGCCCTCGCACGCGATGGTCTCACCGCGATCGGAGTACCAGAAGCAGCCGCCTACAACGGTCCCTTCACTCTGCCGGCGCGGCGCCGTAACGAAGTCATGGTGGAGGTGAAGCTGAAAGGCAGTTCTTCGTCGGCTGGAACATCCGACACCGGCACCCCGTAGGGTGGGTCAGCGGCGGAACGGGACCTCCGCCGCCTTGACGACTCTATAAACCGGAGGTGCCCGATGGCTTTGAAACGATCTCGAAATCGAATACTCGCCGGCGTCTGCGGCGGCATCGCCGAGTCCTGGGGATGGGACCCCACCCTGGTCCGCATCCTCTTCGTGCTGATTTCCGTCTGCTCGGTGGCCTTCCCGGGCATCCTCGTTTACATCGTGCTTTGGATCGTCATGCCTCAGGAGTGAAGCGAAAACGCTCCGGGCCACCGCGTCGAAGCCGGCCAATGAAAGAGGGCGAAGGCATCGAGGTCACCGCCTGACCGACTCGCTGTAGAGGCCTCAGGAGACAGCCGATTCGCGCTCGGTCACCGCCGGTTCGTCAACGTCCTCGCCGCTCCACACGGCGTCGTCGTCGTCGAAGGGGGGCAGGTTGGGTTCCTTGCCGCGGGCGGCGTTGACCCGCCAGCCCCACAGCAGTGCCCACTTCATATAGGTGCCGTAGGCCTGCAGCATGCAGAACACCAAGCCGTGCATGCCGTCTAGAAATCCACCCTGCAGGATATAGGTGCGGAAGAAACGCCAGGCGGAGCGTCCCCACACCTGGAGGAAGCCGCTTTTGCGCCCGTCGCGCCAACCCTGGGCGGCGCCCCACACGCTGTACTTGACGATCCGCAGGATGTACTCGTCGAGCTTGTCCACCATGTAGTGCTGCATGGGGTTCTTGAGGATCGGCGCCGGCCCGTCGGTGGTCATGTCCGCGTGCACCCGCCGGTTGGGATAGCGGGCGGTTCCCTTGCGCACTAACCGGACGACGCGGTCGTGCTGCCAGCCGGAGAAGCGGATCACCCGATCGAGGAAGTACACCCGCCGGGTGATGGTGTAGGCGTTGAACTTCGGCCCCTTGGCCAAAATGCCTTCCAATTCCGCCTGTAGCGCCGGAATGCAGCGTTCATCGGCATCGAAGATCAGGATCCAATCGTGCGCCACCTGGTCCATCGCCCAGTTCTTCTGCGAGGCCGAGCCGTAGTAGGTGCGCTGGTGGAAGGTCACCCCTTCGAAGCTCTTGACGATCTCCGGCGTCCGATCGGTGGAAAACGAGTCGACGACGAAGATTTCGTCGCACCACAACAGGGACTCGATACAGCCGGCGATGTTGGCTTCTTCGTTGAAGGTGGTGATGATCGCCGAGACGGCCGGTCGATCGACCGCGGCGGTTTTCCCTTTGGTTTTCATGCTGATTTTCTCCTCGCGCCGATCCTATCGTGCCTTTCCGAACTGGGGGCCGGTCAGCACCCTCCCCTCCGGAATTTTGCCGGATCCGGGGTAGGATTCGGTCGTGTCCCGTTCAGCCTCGCCTTCCATTCTCCGCTGCTATCGCCGCATCGTCGCCCAGAACGACCGGATGATCGCGATCCTCGACGGTGCCGGACCGTCCCTCGACGCCCGCCGCGAGGAGCTTTCCGCGTGGGATGTCGCCCAGCATCTGGAGCACCTGGGCATCACCAGCACCCTCACCCTCGATCTGTTCAGAGCCTTTGCGGCGGACGGCGGTCAGCCCCCCGGCGCCACCTCCGGTTCGCCCAACTTTTGGGGCCATCTGGTGCTGTGGACCGGCCGCATTCCCCGCGGCCGCGGCAGAGCTCGACCGGAATGGAAGCCGAGAGACTCGAGCCCTGAGCGCGCCCGGGAGCTGATCGAAGAAGTGCGCCGAAGGCTGCCGGCTTTGGCGAGGAA
Organism: Acidobacteriota bacterium; assembly: GCA_039030395.1. Taxonomy (NCBI): domain Bacteria; kingdom Pseudomonadati; phylum Acidobacteriota; species Acidobacteriota bacterium. The sequence continues at coordinate 96,668 of JBCCEF010000017.1, read as the reverse complement.
GTTAGGTGAGATCGAAGCCAGCGACCACCGCGTTCGGCATCCGGTACTGGGTGACTTCACCGGGCGCCAGTGGGTGCGCTTTCTGTTCATCCATCAGCGGCACCACCTACGGTTCATTGAGGACATCGCCAAGGGCGAGAGGCGGACCGCGTGAATCCGCACGCTTTCACCCAGCCTTGGATTGACGCCTGGCGAGACGAACTGGTCGCCAGTGAGGAGTTCCGCGCCGCGGGCGCTCGCTGGCAGGGGGCCATCGCCTTCGTGATGACCCCGGAGCCGGAGCTGGGCATGCCCGACGAGCGCTGTGCCTGGCTCGACCTGCGCAACGGCGACTGCCGGGCGGCGCGATCGGCCACGCCCGAGGATCGCGCCACGGCGCCCTTCGTGCTGCGCGCCCCGGCCAGCACCTGGGAACGGCTGCTGCTCGGCGAACTCGAACCGATCTGGGCTCTGATGGGCGGCAAATTGCAGCTCGACCGTGGCACCATTACCCGCCTGGTGCCCCACGCCCGGATGGCGCGACAACTGGTGCGGGCGTCGCGCCGTGCCAATGAACGATTCGAGCCTCGGGTGGACGACGATCTGGGCGAAGAGGGCTGAAACGTGCGCGCGAAATTCACTCTCTTCTTCCTGATCGTTCTGAAGCAGATGGCTCGGATGCTCTTCAAGGTCGAGCTGACCCGCGTCGGCGAGGTGCCCGAGGACGACCCCTGGAGCAAGCTGCGAATTGTCGCCATCCTCAACCACACCAGCCTCTATGAACCGATCTTCGCCGGCGCGGTGCCGCGGCGATTCCTGCGCCGGCTGGCGGAACACGGCGTAATCCCCGTCGCCTCGGTCACCATGAACCGGCCGATCACCGGCAAGTTCTTCCGCGCCCTGGCGGCCCATGTGGTCTCCATCAGCCGAAAGCGGGACGAAACCTGGGGCGCGGTGCTGTCCAAGATCTCGGACCCCAAGGCGATGGTGGCGATGCTGCCGGAGGGACGGATGAAGCGAGCCAACGGCCTGGACGCCAAAGGCCGACCGATGACCGTGCGGGGAGGCGTCGCGGACATCCTCAAGGCAGTGCCCGAAGGACGCATGTTGATCGCCTACAGCCTGGGGCTGCACCACGTACAGGTGCCTGGGCAAACCTTCCCCAAGCTGTTTCAAACGGTTCGCATGCGCCTGGAGGTGGTCGATATCGCGACCTACCGTAGCCAGCTCGATGCACAGGGCAGCGACTTCACGGCAGCGCTGATCGAGGACCTCACCCGCCGGCGCGACCTCTACTGCCAGGAAGGCCCCGTCCCCGACGAACAGCCGCTCTAGCAGGCGGCTGAAGTACGGTTTCACCGATCGTTTCAGCACGCCTGCTAGATTTCTTTTCAGGGGGCTGGGCGCCCCCTCGCCCTTCGGGCTCACCCCGTCCTCGGCGGCCAAGCCGCCGCCGAGCCCCTCTGGGCTCGGTCGCGCTGACCCACCACCCGTCTCCCGGGGGCGTGGCTTTTTTCGTTCGGGCATGCGAACATTCCCGGCTCCAACCGGAGCGCCCGTTGCACCGCGAGCCAAGCGCCTCCCGGCATCTGCAACCTGAGGAGTATGACCCATGGTGAAGTCGAGCCAACTCGAAAAAGACCGTCTCTATGAGATCCGCCACAGCGCGGCCCACGTGATGGCGCAGGCGGTACTGGAGCTGTATCCGCAAGCCCGTCTTGGCATCGGCCCGCCGACGGAGACCGGTTTCTATTACGACTTCGACCTCGGTCCCGGGGACGACGGCAAACCCCGAACCTTCACGCCGGAGGATCTGGAGGCGATCGAGAAGGGCATGCGCCGGATCATCGGCGGCCGCTTCCCCTTCGATCAGCGGGTGGTGAGCGCCGAAGAGGCGAAGGAGCTCCTCGCCGACCAGCCCTACAAGGTGGAGTTGATCGAGGGCCTGGAACGCGGTGAGGTGGACGAGAACGGCGACGAGGTGGAAGCGCCGCCGGAGATCACCACCTACCGACAGGACTCCTTCGAGGATCTGTGCGCCGGACCGCACGTCGAACACACCGGCAAGATCCCGGTAGACGCCTTCAAGCTGATGAGCGTCGCCGGCGCCTACTGGCGGGGCGACGAGGCGAATCCGATGATGCAGCGCATCTATGGCACCGCCTGGAAGAACAAGAAGGAACTGCGCCGCCACCTCGACCTGCTGGAAGAGGCCAAGAAGCGCGATCACCGCAAGATCGGCAAGGATCTGGAGATCTTCACCTTCGACGATGAGATCGGTCCCGGGCTGCCGCTCTGGCTGCCGAACGGCGGCATCCTGATCGACGAACTCGAACGGCTCGCCAAGGACCTGGAGTTCAAGGCCGGCTACGAGCGGGTGCGCACGCCTCACCTCTCCAAGGAGACGCTCTTCCTGAAAAGCGGACATCTGCCCTACTACCAGGACAGCATGTATCCGCCGATGGAGATGGACGGCGCCGACTACTACATCAAGCCGATGAACTGCCCGTTCCATCACAAGATCTACGCCAGCCGGCCGCGCTCCTACCGGGAGTTGCCGCTGCGACTGGCGGAGTACGGCACCTGCTACCGCTATGAGAAAAGCGGTGAGCTCTTCGGCCTGATGCGGGTGCGCTCGCTGCAGATGAACGACGCCCACATCTACTGCGCCGAGGACCAGTTCGAGGCGGAGTTCATGGCGGTGATCGACATGTACTTGGAGTATTTCCGGCTGTTCGCCGTCGACAGCTACTTCATGCGCCTCTCGACCCACCACAAAAAGGGTCTGGGCAAGAAGTATGTCGACAACGAGCGCCTGTGGCTGAAGACCGAGGACATGGTGCGCCAGGCGATGGAAAAGGGCGGCATTCCGTTCGTCGAGGTGGCCGATGAAGCGGCCTTCTACGGGCCGAAGATCGACGTGCAGATCGAGAGCGTGATCGGCAAGGAATTCACCCTCGCCACCAATCAGGTGGACTTCGCCCAGCCGGACCGCTTCGAACTGAGGTTCGTCACCGCCGAGGGCGCCGAGGCCACGCCGCTGTGCATCCACCGGGCGCCGCTCTCCACCCATGAGCGCTTGGTGGGTTTTCTGATCGAACACTTCGGCGGCGCCTTCCCGCCGTGGCTGGCGCCGCAGCAGGTGCGCCTGGTACCGATCTCCGATACCCACAACGACTATGCCCAGCGGGTTGTGTCCCAACTGCGGGAGGCCGGCATCCGGGCCGATGCGGATCTCGCCTCGGAGCGCATGAACGCCAAAATCCGCAAAGCGCAGCTCCTGAAGATTCCCTACATGCTGGTGGTGGGCGATCGCGAGATGGAAGAGGGCACCGTCGCCGTGCGCAAGCGCGACGGCTCGCGGCAGAACGCCGTTCCGGTAGAGGAGTTCCGAACCGACCTCGCGGCCCGCATCGCGCGGCGCGAGAGCGATTTGTAACCCCTCCTACTCCCCCAAAAAGAAAAACGGCCCGCCCTCGCGAGAGGAGCGGGCCGTTTTCGTATCCGGGTGCGCCGCTCCGAGAAGCAACGCTCAGCGAGACGCCTCTAGGACACCTCGCCCTTGCGGTTGCGGCGGCTCATCACCCAGAAGGCGGCGGCGAGGAGCAGGAGCGCCAGGCCGATCATGCCCACCGTGTCGATGGTCGGGATCTCGAGCACGTTCACTCCGCCGGCGAACCAACCGATGTCGGCGAAGAGTTCGTCCGTCAGATCGGTGTCCGTCCCGATGTCCGGGTTGATGAACGGCTCCATCAACAGGTTCGGGCTGGCCGTCGTGTCCCAGTGGGAGATCGACGAACCCTGCTGCACCGGGTTGGGCGCGAACAGCTTCATGAAGCCGTTGGCGTCGGTACCGGAGAACTGGGTGAGATCGAGCTGCAGGGTGACGTTGACCGAACCGTCCGGCTCGCCCTTGATCAGATCGCTGTCAGCCAGGGAGATACCCACGCTCGGGATGTTGAGGGTACCCGGATCGGTGCCGCCCATCGGGGGCAGTCCCGGAGCGATGTTGTTGCCCACGATCACCGCCGTGGCACCGGCCATGTCACCGTTGACGGACTTCGTCACGAAAGCGCAGTTGCCACGGTTGATCAACACGATGTTGCCGGCAACGGCGCCGCCGTTGGTCAGCGGCTCACAACCATCGTTCGGATCGGGACCGGCGCCATCGATCGCCAGGACAACATTTCCGGTCAATCCGGCGGCGGTGAGCTGCGGGCCGTAGGTCGCGCCCTGGGCCGCGTAGGTACCGGCGATGCCGCCGGGGGAGTTGATCTCCATCACCGGCGGGTTGCCGAGAATGTTGGGCGCCTCGTTGGTCGAAGCCGGGCCGATCCACACGACGTTCTGGTCATTGATTGCCGAAGCCTGGCGCTCGGCGTCGTTCATCTCGGACCACAACAGACCGGTCGTGTTGTCGCGGGTGAACTGGGTGTAGACGTCCGGCGTGTCGAGGAACAAGGCGCCGGTGGTCTCGTTCGCAAAGTTCGAGAAGCCGAGGCCGTGGGCGATCTCGTGCTTCACCACCTGGAACAGATCGGTGGTGCCGGGAGCCGGCAGGTTGTCCAGCCCGTAGTACCAGTTGTTCGGGCCCAGACAAGCCGGGTTGTTGTCGATGTCGACGTTGAAGCGCGCCTGAATGTCGTCGCCCTGCAGGCCGACCGGCGGCGGCGGATCCAGATCCACTCCGGCCAGCTTGTTGGCCAGCGCCGCGTGATACCAGGTGCCCGGGAAAATCGCATTGTCGAAATCCTGCTGCACCACCAGAGCACCGGCAGAACCGAGCACCGCCGAAGTGGCGTCGCAGAACAGCGGATCGAAGCTCGCCCGCACGAAAATCTCGACATCGCTTTCGAGGACGTCGCCCCACAGGTCGGCCGCCGCCAGGAACACCTCCAGGCGCTGTTCACCGAGGGTGGTTCCGGTGTTCCCCGGCGCCGGGAGCAGCGGTGGACCCGGATCGTTGAAGCCCTCACCAGCGCCATCGACGTTGACGATGGTGATGGTGGCGGCACCGAAGGCCGGCGCGGCCAGCAAGGCGGCAAACAGAACGAGGGTGAAAAGAGTCTTCATTCGCATCGTTCTACTCCTCCACCGAGGGGCCGTGACCGTGGGCGAAGGCTTCCGCCGCGGAGGCGTGGTTCACGCAGTCCTGCTCTACGCCGCCGTCCGCATCGATGCGGGCGACGGAGTAGCTCATGTAGCGGCCCTGCAGATCCGCCTTGAGGCGACCATCGGCCATCCGCACGGCGGACAGACCGGCATCGGTGCGCTCCGGAATGGAGGCGGCCAGCGAGTCCGCAGCCAGTTCGTCGCGGGTGGGAGCCCGCAGCTCGCCGGTTTCCGAGTCGAGGTAGGCTCGCATACCCTGCATTTCCGTATTCTGAGTGGTTTCCGCGGCTTCGACCCGCGCGGTCGTCACCGACACCTCGGAGTTGGCCTTGTCGAAGCTGGCGAAAGCCCAGACTCCGCAGGCGAGAACTCCGAGGGTGGCGGAAGCGATCGCGGCACGCCTCAACCAGGCTGTCTGCGGTGAATGCATGTTTCGTCCTCCTCCATGTTCAGGTGAATCTGAATTTTGATCGAGTTTCCGTTCTCTTCGATCAGAGGTTCAATCTCGTCAAGGTCTTCAACGATCGAGACTTTTCCGCTCAAACGACATGTGTAGGCGTAGAAACATACCAGTCCTCCGGCCCACTGACAAGGTAAATGCGCTACGCGACATACCATTGATTAGAAAATTGTTCATTTCCCTCAAACCGTCAATGCTGATGGGAAGTTAGAGGCACCGGAGGCGTCCAGATCTAGAGAGTTCCAGAGGGTGCCTTTGAAAAAGTCACCAGCGAGGCGCCGAGAATGCCCCGGTAGCGCTCCGGGAAGCAGGTGAGCAGGATGATCTGGCCATGCCCTCCCACCCGCTCGATCACCCGCTCCATCGCCGCCAGGCGCTTCGGGTCGGCGGAACCGAGCGCATCGTCGATGATCAACGGCACGCCCTCGGACGCCGCGGTGGCCGGTCTGGCGGCCACCATGGCGCTCGCCAACCGACTGAGAAGGGCGAGTTGCTCACGGGTCCCGGCGCTCAGCCGTTCGACTTCCAGCACCTCCCCCAGCAGGATGCGCCGGGCAATGCGCAGCTCGTCATCGAGCTCCACCGCGAAGGTTTCGCCGAACAGATCTCGCCCCAGATCCTCGATATGCCGCCGCAGCGGTTCGCTGTAGGTTTCGCGGGCCGCATCGCGGGCCTTGCCAAAGGCCTGCCAAAGACGTTCCGCCGCCCGCGCCCGGCGCTCCACCGCCTGCGCCGCCCGGCGCGCCGCCTCGGCCCGCGACCGCGCCTCCTGGCGGCCTTCGAACAGATCTCGCTCGCGGTGCGCCGCCAGGCGGCCGCGCAACTCACGCAGCTCCCCCTCGGTCGAGTTCAGACGTCGGCGGAGCACCTCCGCCTGGGCCATGGCGGTCTCGGCCCGGCGGCGCACCGCCTCCGGCCGAGTGGAAGCGAGGCTCTCTTCGACCGAGGCGAATCGCACGCGGGCCTCGTCCTCGCGCCGCCTCGCCTCGGCCAGGGCTCGAGCGAAGGCAGAGGTCTCATCAGCGACCGATTCCTCCTGATCGCCCTCTCCTTCGCTTCGCCGCGTCGCCGCTTGGAAGAGATCGAGCTGGCCGGGACCTCCCCCGGCGGAGGCATCCCCGGCCAGAGCCTCGACCAAATTGCCGATCAAGGCCCGGGCGCGGGCGGAACGCTCGGCGCCGTTCTCGGCCTTGATCTCGAGATCACGCACCAACCGACGGGCCGCCGCGACCGCCCGAGCGGCCTCCGTCGCCGCCTGGCGACGGGTGGCGAGTTGGCCCCTCGCCGTCTGCAACCGCTTCTCGAGCGCCTCCGGATCCTGCAGTGCACCCTCGTCGTCATCCGCCGCCAAAAGCTGCGACAGCTCCTTTTCGAGCGCTTCGAACGGCTCCTCACCGGCCGCCTCCTGCCGCAGGCGAAGACGTTCCGCCTCCAGCTCCTGGCGTCGAATGAAGCTCTCGGAAGCCGCCGCAACATTTTCGACTCCGGCCGCCCGGCAGCCCTCTTCGATCTCCCTCTCAAGTTCCTCGAGGCGGCGACGCAGCCCTTCCGGGTCGCGACCCGGCCGAAGTACGAGGTGGAGCGCCGGTAGATCCAGCGACACCGGGCGGTCGATTCGGATCTCGGCTTGGTCATCGGCGCGCACCGAGCGGGTCGCGTCGCCGACCTGCAGATCGAGCGCCTCATGAGCGGTGATGTGGAGCGTTGCGCTCACCGCGCCGAGCTCCGCCTCTTTGCGGTCGACCTCGCGGCTGATCCCCTCCAGACGTTCCAGTGCTTCGCGGGTGAGAGAAGAACCGGCGAGCGCTTCGTCAACGACGCCCAAGCGCTGCGAGCGCGCGCTGTAGCGCCGCAACCGCCGCTCCAGTTCTTCCCTGCGGCGACGGTTCTCCAGCCGTTGCCGGCCTACCGCATAGGTCGCCTCGGCAGCCGAAGCCGACTCCGCCGCGGCCTCGTGCGCCGCCCGGATCGGCTTTTCCGCCTCGAGGGCGGCAGCCAGCTCGGCGCGCGATGTCTTCAGATCCCGCTCCATCTCCCGACGCTGGCCCTCCGCCTCGACCAGTTCGCGCAGCAGCTCGACCTTGCCGCGTTCGTCGGCTAGCGCCGCCTTGTGCTCCGCCACCTCCGCCAGCAGTCGGTCGACCTCGGCCTTGGCCTCCGTCGCCTCGCGCTCGCGAGCGGCGGCCCGCTCCAAATCCTCCCGCAGGGTGGAGCGGCTGTCCGCGAGATCGGTCTCGCGCTCGACATCCACCTCCAACCGGCGATACTCGGCCTCGACCTCGGCCAGGTTCGACTCCGCCTCTTCCAGGGCGAGGCGGGCGTCGCGCAGTTCGCCCGTCGGCCGACCGGCCTTGGCGGTGAAGTACAGCTCGCGGGTCTCCCGAATGCGCTCGAAGAGGCTTTCCGTCTCCACCCCTTCGCCCTCACCACCGACGCCGTGAGAAGCACCCTCGAGGGAAGCCAGCAGGGAGCGCGACGCTCCGATTTCCGGCTGCGCGAAGGTATTTCCTTGCTTCACCCGCAGAGCCCGCCAGAGGTCGAGATCGACGGTCTCTTCCAAGATCTCCCGGGCTCGTTCGTGCGCTTCGCGCCCGGAGTGGTCCTCGGGACTCGGATCGTGCACCCGCAATACCGTCTCGTGCTGCTTGTTGAAGCGCTTGAAGAATACGAAGCGATAGGGACCGGTTTCCACCTCGACTTCGACCTCCGAACCGACGTCGCGACCGACCGGCTGAACGGACCGCACCGCCCGGTCGGTACTCGACGCTCGCTTGTCGAAGATCAGGTCGATGGCGTCCGCCAGGCTGGTCTTGCCGCTCTCGTTGGGGCCCTCGATCACCGTCACGCCACGCGGCAGGAAGGACACCTCGCGCTCGGCGACGCCGCGAAAGTCCTTGACCCGCAGGCGCAGCAGTTTCACGCATCAACCCCACCGCCGGCCAGGCGATAGAGCAGCGAAAGAGCATCGCTTGCCGCCTGCCGCTCGCCCGGACGGTCGCCGGAGGAGGGATCTCCCGCCGCCTGCTGGAGAGCGCGAAAGGCCTCCCGGCCATAGCCGGCCAGGGAGAGGTCTTCTTCATCCAAGCGGCTGGGCACCAGCACCAGGTCCGAGGAGTCTGCCTCCAGGTGGGCGAACCGGCCGCGGACCCGCTCCAGGGTGTCGTCCAGGAGGGCCCGGGCGCGCAAGGAAAGCTCTCCGACTAGGGTGAGGCGGAGAATCGCCCGGGTCTTATCGGCGATGTCTTCGAGAGAGTTCTCCAGCTCCGCGACGTCGTCCTCGCCGGCCAGGCGGGCCTCGTCGGTGCGGAAGGTCCAGCGACCGACGGCGACCTCCTCCACCCGCGAACCCTCGGCGTCCACCGCCACCACCAGCCCCCGGCCGGGGCGTTGTTCCTTGAAATCCGTCGCTTCCGGCGCGCCGGAGTAGTACACCCGGTCGCCGAGGCGGGTCGCCGAGTGACGATCCCCCAGCGCCAAGTAGTGGAACAGACCCCGTTCGACGGCGTCGTCCACCCCCTGGCGGCGGATGATCGCCGGGTCGCGATCCTGCGGGGTAAAGGTGTCTACCCGCCCGTGGGCCACCGCCACCCGCAGCCCGCGCGCCGGCGACAGGCTCGCCGCCAGCTCCGCCACCAGGTCGCGACCGGGCCGTTTCGAGCGCCACGGCGCTCCCACCACCTCGACTCCCTCGGTGACGCGGCGGGGTTCGAAATCCGTCAACAGGTGGATGTTCGAGGGGCGGCGGCCGGCCGCCAGTTCCGGCGATCGGTAGACCGAGGCGCCGTCCAGTGGATCGTGATTGCCCGGCAGCAGGTACCAGGGGAGGTCGGCGGCGGCCATTGCATCGATCGCCTTGAGTACCACTTCGCCGGCCACCCGGTTCGACTCGAACACGTCGCCGGCCACCACCGCGAAGTCGCAGCCGGCTTTCCGGCCGACCTCACCCAGACGCCGAACCGCATCGAAACGCTCCGCTGCGAAGCGAGCGCCGGCCTCGGCATCGAGATAGTGGCGCCGCATGCCGAGCTGCCAGTCGCTGGTGTGGAGAAAACGCATCGGCCTTTCCTACCCCGGATCCGTCAACTCGGAATTCAATTCACCGCCGATCAGGATCGAGGCGCCGGTAACGAAAAACCAGAACAGCAGAGCGATCACCACCGCCAGCGAACCGTAGGCGCGAGTGGTGAGGGGCGCCAGCTCGAGGAACGCACGCAAACCGTAGGAAGCGCCCACCCAAAGGGTGACTCCCAGCACCGCGCCGGGCGAGAACCAGCCCCGCTGTTGGCGGGAGATGTTGGGCGTGAGGTTCAACAGTAGATCGAAAGCGAGAATCAATGCGACCAGCAGGATCAACCAGCGGCCGACGTGCCAAATCACCAGCAGCAGGGTTGCCGAACTCCACATCTCAACCAACCGGTCCGCCAGGCGCCCGCCGAAGAACACCATCGCCAGGGCCACTAGGCTGACCACCGCGAAGGCGATCACCAGCGCCATGCCCTGCAAACGCCGCATCAGCCACCGACGCCCCTCGCGCACACCATACGCGGCATTGAGCACCCGGCCGATGGCCGCTACCCCGAAGGACGACGCCCACAGGGCGAGCACCAGGCCGAGGAGAATCTTGTCGGCGGAAGCCTGGCGCGAAATCTCGGAGACGGACTCGCGCAGCAGGGAGGTGACGGCGCCGCTCGGCGACACCCGGCCGACCGCCTCGAACAGCCGGGAGCGGAGCTGCCAGGAGTCGAGCGCCAGATACCCGAAGACGGTGGTGAACACCAGCAACAGCGGCACGATGGTCAGGAGAAAGAAGAAAGCGAGGCCGGCGGACGACAGCATCAAATCGTCCCGTTCGAGACGCCGCCGCAGCGGCGCCAGCAGGCGGTGCCTCCGCCGCAGCAGGCGACGCCACATCTCCCCAGCTCCGACGCGCTTCATGGGCGTATTCTATGGGCCGTGTCCAGTGACCCGTGCTAGCCTCACCGGAAACTCGAGAGAAGGCCGGGAAAATTCATTTAACTGCATGAATCCAAAAGACATGAACCGATCGGAAGCAAGAGCGGAGATCGACGCCCTGCGGGCGAAGATTCGTCATCACGACTATCTCTACTACGTGCGCGACGCCCCGGAGATCGCCGACAGCGCCTACGACAAACTGTTCCACCGGCTGCGCGACCTGGAAGAGGACCATCCGCAGTGGGTGACGGACGACTCCCCCACCCAGCGGGTGGGCGGACAAGCCCTCGACAAGTTTCCCACCGTGGAACACGCGGCACCGATGCTGTCGCTGGACTCGAATCAGACGGAAGAAGCCCTGCGCCGATTCGACGAGCGCCTCCGCAAAGCCCTCGCCGCCTCGGAATCGGCCGTCGAGGTGGCCTACAGCCTGGAGCCCAAACTGGACGGCGCCTCCCTGGAGTTGATCTACGAAGGCGGCGCGCTGGTGCGCGCCGCCACCCGCGGCGACGGCCAGAAGGGCGAACAGATCACCGAGAACGCCCGCACCATCCAGTCCGTCCCCCTGCGCCTGCGCAACGACGCCCGCCCCGCCCCGCCGATGCTCGCCTTGCGCGGCGAGGTCATCCTCTCCATCGAAGCCTTCGACCAGCTCAACGAAAGACTGATGGCCGAAGGCAAGGATCCCTTCGCCAACCCGCGCAACGTCGCCGCCGGCGCCCTGCGCCAGCTCGACCCCCGGCAAACCGCCGCCAAGCGCCTCGATCTCTACGTCTACGACATCCTGGCCGCCGAGTGGGCGTCGCCGGAGGATGCCCCGAGCACCCAGCTAGAAGTCTTCGAGGCGCTGCGAGATTGGGGACTGCGGGTGTCGAATCTGTCGCGGCGGGGCGAATCCGTCGAGGACATCCTCGCCTATCATTCGGATCTCGAAGGACGGCGCGACGATCTCGGCTTCGAGATCGACGGCGTGGTGATCAAACTCAACGATCTGGCCGCCCGCGAGGGCTTGGGCGCCACCTCCCGCTTTCCGCGCTGGGCTTACGCCCACAAGTTTCCGCCGCGTAAGGAGGTCACCCGGCTGGTGAGCATCCTGCCGAGCGTCGGCCGCACCGGCGTGGTGACCCCGGTCGCCATCCTTCGCCCGGTGGAACTCTCCGGCGTCACCGTAAGCCGCGCCACCCTCCACAACCGCGAAGAAGTCGCCCGCAAGGACGTAAGGGAGGGCGACCGGGTGCGCATCCAGCGCGCCGGCGACGTGATTCCGCAGGTGATCGAGCGCATCGAAGAGCCGGACCGCGAGCGCGGTCCGGCCTGGTCGATGCCGCGGGCGTGCCCGTCCTGCGGCACCGAGCTGATGGAAAAGGGGCCCTTCTCGATTTGCCCGAACAGCTTCGAATGCGTGGCGCAGCTCGCCGCCCGGCTGATCCACTTCGGCTCCCGGGACGCCCTCGACATCGAAGGCCTCGGCGAAAAGAGCGTCCACCTGTTCGTCGAACAGAAACTCGTCCGCCAGGTACCGGACCTCTTCGATCTCAAGGCCGACCAGCTCATGCCCCTCGAAGGCTTCGCCAAGAAGTCCGCTCAAGAACTGGTGGCGGCGATCGACCGGGCCTCCAAGGCCGAACTCTCCCGCTTCCTCTACGGCCTCGGCATTCCCGAAGTGGGCACCACCACGGCGCGGGACCTCGCCAGGCACTTCGGCACCTTCGAGGCCGTTCGCCAGGCGAGCGAGGAGGCCCTGCAGGAGGTCTCCGGCGTCGGCCCGCGAGTGGCCGAGGAGATCACCCTGTTCTTCGGCGAACAGCGCAACCGGGCGGTGCTCGATGCGCTTCTCGGCGGCCGCGTCGAACTGATCGAACCGGGTCCCCCGCCGGAGAGTCCCGCGGACGACGACGAACTACCCCTCGCCGGGAAAAAGATGGTCTTCACCGGCGGCCTCGACCGCATGCCCCGCCGCCAGGCTCAAGGACTCGCCGAGAGCCTCGGCGCCAAAGTCACCGGTTCCGTGAGCAAGGCCACCGACTACGTGGTGGCCGGCGCCGACCCCGGCTCCAAGCTCGACAAAGCCGAGGCGCTGGGGGTGACGGTGCTCGATGAAGAGGCGTTTTGGGAGCTGCTGGCAGGGTTCGGGATGAAGGCGGAGAGATAGACCCACCTTGACATGCATGTGCATGCAGATAAGATGATCGAATGCGAACGACCGTCGAGCTCACGGACAAGCAGCGAGCCAAACTGTTGGAACTCGCTGCCCGGCGGGGCGAGAAGGGATTCTCAGGAATTCTCCAGGAAGCCTTGGAGCAATACTTCCGGATTGACGAGGAACGCAACCGCAAGGTGTCGAAAGCGATCCGAGCCCTCGGTTCCTTGGCGCCCGCCGATGCCGATGCCCTGGAACAAGAGGTTCAGGCGGTGCGGCAGGCCTGGCGAACCTCGGACTCGCCGTGATCCTGGCTGACTCCGATGTGTTGATCGATGCCCTGCGGGGTCACGATCCCGGCGCAACCCTTGTCGAGACCCTACTCCGAGGACCGGGCCTCGCAACCACCGCAATCTCGGCCTTCGAACTCCGAAGCGGCTGCCGACGGGAATCCCAGCGAGAAGCCGTCGATGCTCTGCTCGAGGCCCTCACGATCATCGACTTCGACGCCAAGGCGGCGCAGGCAGCCGCCGAAGCGCGTCTCGCCCTCGAAGCCACCGGCCAGCCGATCGGAATGGCCGACTACCTGATCGCCGGAATCTGCCTTTCGCGCGGTGCTCGATTGTTGACGAGGAACCAGCGCCACTTCGAACGAGTGTCCGGCCTGGTCCTGGAACCTCTGTAGCGGCGGGCTCCTAGTACCGGTGAATCACGAGGGGAATGCCGGTCAAGGCAAGATGTCTGTCCGTTGACCAACAGACTTCCAGCTTCTGGCGCTCCATCAGGTGAAGGCCGACGGCGTCGGTCAGGGTCAAGTTCTGATCCGAAAATCGCCTGAGAAGCGCAAAACCGACTCGCTGATCGGCGGCGGATACTCGTTCGATTTCGAGAGGAGACAAACGCTCTAAAAGAGCAATGAACTCAAGGGCTTTTCGCTGATCGAATCGACGCAGAAACCAGGCATGCGCCTCCGCAACGACAAGCGGAGTGGTGACCAGCGAAGGCGGATCCGAAAAGAGGCGCCGAAACAGGAAGTGGTAGGAGTCAGACCGACTCGCAAAGGCGATCAGGGCCGAGGTGTCGACGTAGGCTCTACTCCTTGTGCCCATAGACCACTTCGTCGATTCGCTGACTCGCCTCCGGATCGCCAGCGTCCACCATGCCCGCCATCTTCATCCACGGTTTCGACTCGTCTACGGGAAGAGTCGCCCGAAGAGCCCTCCTCAAATACTCCGCAAAGGAGATTCCCAAGCGACGCGCCTCTGCCTTCGCTGCTTCATACTCTTCTGCCGGAAGGCTGATCTGAGTTCGCACCATAGTGATAACACTTTACCATCCCTTGTTATCATTCACTCTGCGGCCCTGAACCGACATCACCTTTGGTAGCTCTACCCATGGACAACGCCAACATCATCCGAGTGCTGCGGGAAACCGCCGCCCTGCTGGAGATCCAGGGTGCCAACCCGTTCCGCATCCGCGCCTACCGGAATGCCGTGCACACCCTCCAAGATCAGACCGTGCCGCTGGCGCGGCGACTGGAGGAGGGCGAGGACCTGACCGCCTTGGACGGGATCGGCAAGGAGATGGCGCGACACATTGCGGAAGTGGTGGAGACCGGCGAGTTGACCCTCCACGAGGATCTTCTGGCGGAGATCCCCCGCGGGGTGCTGGAGGTGCGCGAGCTGTCCGGCGTGGGCCCCAAGAAGGCGGCGCGGCTGTGGCGGGAACTGGGGGTGACGGACCTGCCCTCCCTCGAGGCCGCCGCGCAGGACGGCAAGGTCGGCAAGCTCTCCGGATTCGGATTGAAGAGCGAGGCCAAGATTCTCGACGCCCTGGAAAAGAATCGCCGGCATCGCGGGCGCTTTCGCCTGGCCGATGCCGACGCCATGGTCGAGCCGCTCCTCGCTTTCCTCCGCACCTTCGACGGTCTCGAGCGGGTGGAAGCCGCCGGCAGCCTGCGCCGGCGCAAGGACACCGTCGGGGACATCGACCTCCTCGCCATCACCCAAGGAGGCGGCGGACCGCTGATCGAGCACTTCGTCGCCTACGGCGAGGTGGAGTCCGTTGCCATGGCCGGCGACACCCGCGCTAGCGTAACCCTCAAGTCCGGTCTATCGGTGGATCTCCGGGTCCTCCAACGGGAGAACTACGGCGCCGCCCTGGTGTACTTCACCGGCTCGAAGGAGCACAACGTCAAGCTCCGCCAGCGAGCCGTGGAGCGCGGCCTCAAGGTTTCCGAGTACGGGGTATTTCGGCAAGAGGAGGAGGAACGCCCAACCGACGGTGAGCGCATCGGCGGCGCCGAGGAGCGCGAGATCTACCAGGCTCTCGATCTGGTGTGGATTCCACCGGAGTTGCGGGAAGACCGCGGCGAACTGAAGCGTGCCGCCGAGGGTGAGCTTCCGCGGCTACTCGAACCGGGCGATCTCAAGGGTGACCTCCACATGCATTCCACCTGGTCCGACGGCTCCGTGTCGCTGGCGGAGATGGTCGCCGCCTGCGCCGAACGCGGCTACGACTACATGGCGATCGCGGACCACAGCGCGTCGATCCCCATCGTCACCGGGATGGACGGCGAGAAGCTCCGCCGGCAGTGGAAAGAGATCGATGAGATCGAGTCCTCGGATCCGGGCATTCGAGTTCTCAAGAGCATGGAAGTGGACATCCTGGAGGATGGATCCCTCGATCTCGACGAAGAGAGCTTGGCGCTCCTCGATCTGGTGATCGCCTCGGTCCACGGCCAGTTCGACCTGCCCCGCGCCGTTCAAACCCGCCGGCTGATCAAGGCACTGTCGCACCCCCAGGTCAACATTCTGGGACACGCCACGGCGCGCTCGATTCCCAAACGCCCACCCATGGAGCTCGACCTCGACGAAGTGCTGCGGTGCGCCGCCGAACACCGGGTGGCGGTGGAGATCAACAGCAGGCCGCGACGCCTCGACCTGCCGGACGTCCACGTCCTACGCGCCAAAGAGCTGGGGGTGAAAATGGTGATCTCGACGGACGCCCACCGGCCGACACATCTCGATCTCATCTCCTACGGCGTGGAACAGGCCCGGCGCGCCTGGCTGGGGCCGGATGATGTGCTCACCACCCGGTCGGCGGATGCCTTGCTGAAAGCGCTGGAGAAGTCCTAAGCCTCGCCCTTCCCTCGCCGGGAATCCATCTCCGCCGCCCGCAGCCGCGTCACGTGCGCCACATGATGATCGCCGTGCCAGGCATACAGGGCGAGGAGCCATTCGAGGGTGTGCTCGCCGCTCTCCGGATGGATGAAGGGGCGGTGCCAGGCGGCCGCCTCGATGGAGATCAACAACCGCTCCCAGCGCCCATGGAGAGCTTCCAGCACACGCAGCGAACCCTCCAGCGGGTCGGAGGCGTCCGCCAGGTTCGACCAGGCGTCTTGGTCGTAGGGGCGAATGGTCGGCCGGTCTTCGGTGAGCACCGTCTTGAATCGGATGTAGGCATTCAGATGGCTGTCGACCACGTGGTGGACCACCTGCCGTACCGTCCAGCCGTCCTCCCGATAGGGGGTATCGAGCTGCCCGTCGGTCAGTCCCTCGACCGCCGCCCGCAGGTGCGCCGGCAGAATGCCGATGCGTTGGATGGCCTGCTGCCGATCTTCTTCCGACATCGACTCCGGCGCCCGAAACGGGCCGATGGGATAGCGTGGATCCGTCGCAGTGGTCTCAGTCGTCATCGGAAGCCTCCAAGTCGGGGCAGAGCATGCGTTGGGCCGTCACCGCGGCGCCGAAGCCGTTGTCGATGTTGACCACGGTCACCCCGGCGGCGCAGGAATTGAGCATCGAAAGTAGAGCTGCCACCCCACCGAAGGCGGCACCGTAGCCGACGCTTGTCGGCACCGCCACCACCGGCGTGGCGACCAGTCCGGCGGTCACCGAGGGCAGCGCGCCGTCCATCCCCGCCACCACGATGATCGCACCGGCCTGCCGGACCTCGGGCAACACCGCCAGCAGCCG
Organism: Acidobacteriota bacterium; assembly: GCA_039030395.1. Classification (NCBI taxonomy): domain Bacteria; kingdom Pseudomonadati; phylum Acidobacteriota; species Acidobacteriota bacterium. The sequence goes on along the minus strand of JBCCEF010000017.1, from coordinate 80,047 downwards.
GTGCAACCCGGCGACGCCGACATCGAAATGGCGTTCGACTTCCAGGCCGAACCACTCGGCGCAAACCGCCGCCTCCTCGGCCACCGGCAGATCCGAGGTTCCCGCCGCCAACACCGCCAAGATCCGGCCACCTCCGGCGTGCGGCTCGCCGGCGGTGAAGATCCGCGCCCGCTCGTGGTACTTCCAATCCGGGCCGCCCTTTGGAATCGCTGCGCGCAGCACCGGCGCGCGCTCCGCCGCCAGGCGGGTCACCAGCAGGCGGCCGTGGGCGGCGAGCATGCGGCCGGCGATGGCCGCCAGGTCGTCGTCCGTCTTGCCTTCGGAGAAGATCGCTTCGGGCAGGCCGCCGCGCAGTTCGCGATGGAGATCGAGGCGGGCGAAACCGAGGTCGGCGAACGGGAGCTGCGCCAGCCTCTCGGCGGCGGCCTGCGGATCGATCTCACCGTCCGCAACCGACCGCAGCAGCGCTTCGATCTTCGCCCGTTCCACCGCGGTCAGCCCTCGGCGGTCGCCGCCAGAACGGCTTCGGAGCCGGCGGCGGCGTCCGCTCCGCCGCTGCGGTAGCCCGCCGGATCGATGACGGCCTGCTCGAAACCGATGGCGAGGAGGCGCCTTTCGAGATTCGGCCAAAGGGCTTCGAGGGTCGCCAATTCGTCGCGTCCCACCTCCACCCGCGCCGAGCGCCCGGCGTGGCGCACCCGCACCACCCGGAAACCCGCCTCGGCGAGGATCTCCTCCGCCGCCTCGACGCGCTTCAGCTTGCCGAGGGTGACCACCTGGCCATGGGGAATGCGCGACGACAGACAGGCGTTCGAGGGACGGTCCCAAACCGACAGGTCCAGCGCCTGGGCGAGCTGGCGAACGCCGTTCTTGGTCACCCCGTGATCGAGCAGCGGACTCCACACGCCGCGTTCCTCGATCGCCGCCAGGCCGGGCCGGTCAGGCCCCGGATCCGAAGCGTTGGTGCCGTCGGCGACCACCGGGAAGCCCTCCTCCCGGGCGAGGCGCACCATGGTGTCCATGCGCATCCCCTGGCAGACGTAACAGCGATACTTCGGGTTGGCAACGAACTCCGGCTCGTCCAGCTCGCTGTAGGTCACCACCCGGTGACGGATGCCGATCTCCCGAGCCACTCGGCGGGCGTTGTCCAGCTCGGCACCGGCCAGGGTTTCCGCCGCCGCCGTCACGGCCAGGGCTTCGCCCGGTGCCGCCCGCTCGGCGAGGGCCGCCACCACCGCCGAATCCACTCCACCGGAAAACGCCACCAGCACCGGACCGCGAGCGCCGAAGGCGGTCACCAGCAGGTCGGTAACTCTTGAAGCAGGAACAGTCATCGTTCTTCCGAAGGGACGCCTACGCGCCGCAGGCTCACCGGTACGAGAAAGAAAATCGAGTACACGCCCATCACCAGGAGTGGCACTAGCGGCGCCGCCGCCTGGGTTTCCTGCGGCGCCAGGGAGCGCAGCAGAATCAACACCCCCGGCGGGCAGGCCAGGTAGGCAGCGAGGAACCAGCGGCGGAGTTCCCGCGCCATGCCGCGCACCCGGCGGACGTAGATGTTACCGGCTACCCAGCCGGTCGCCACCGCCGTCGAGTAGAGCCCGTAGAGCGACAGATCGACGGTGCCGACCAGCGGAATCCATCCAAACAGATGGAGCAGCGCCACCAACCAAACGGCCAGCAGCAACAGAAAGACGGTCTGCTCGATGCGGGTCACGCCGAATCGGAATCCTCGTAGTTCTCCATCGGCGGACAGGAACACATCAGGTTGCGATCACCCCAGGCGTTGTCGACCCGCGCCACCGCTGGCCAGAACTTGTTGTCGCGCACCCAGGGCGCCGGAAACACCGCTTGCGCCCGATCGTAGGGATGACTCCAGTCGCTCCGCACGACCTCGTCGGCGGTGTGCGGGGCGTTCTTCAGCGGATTGTCCTCGCGGTCCATCTCGCCCTCCTCGACGGCGCGGATTTCCCGGCGGATGGAGAGCAACGCGTCGCACAGGCGGTCCAGCTCCGCCTTCGACTCACTCTCCGTCGGCTCGATCATCAGCGTGCCCGCCACCGGAAAGGACATGGTCGGGGCGTGGAAGCCGTAGTCCATCAGCCGCTTCGCCACGTCCTCCGCTTCGATGCCGGCGGCGCCCTTGAAGGGCCGCAGGTCGATGATGAATTCGTGGGCGCAGCGGCCGTTGCGGCCGGCGTAGAGCACCCTGTAGTGCCCCTCGAGGCGAGTTTTCATGTAGTTGGCGTTGAGGATCGCCACCTGGGTGGCGAGGGTCAGGCCGGCGGCGCCCATCAGGGCGATGTAGGCCCAGGAGATGGTGAGAATGCTGGCGCTGCCCCAGGGCGCTGCGGAGATCGGCCCGATGGCCTGATCGCCGCCGGTGGGAATCACCGGATGGCCGGGCAGGAAAGGCGCCAGGCGCTCGACCACGCCGATCGGCCCCATGCCCGGCCCGCCGCCGCCGTGGGGAATGCAGAAGGTCTTGTGCAGGTTGAGGTGGCAAACGTCCGCCCCGTAGTCGCCGGGGCGGCAGAGACCGACCTGGGCGTTCATGTTGGCGCCGTCCAGGTACACCAGGCCGCCGTTTTGGTGGACCACCTCGCACACCTGCCGGATGCCCTCTTCGAAGACCCCGTGGGTGGAGGGGTAGGTCACCATCACCGCCGCCAAAGAATCGGCGTGCTCTTCGGCCTTGGCGGCCAGGTCCTCGAGATCGATGTTGCCGTCGTCGTCGCAGGCCACCGCCACCACCCGCAATCCGGCCATCACCGCCGAGGCGGGGTTGGTGCCGTGGGCGGAGACCGGGATCAGGCAGACATCTCGGGCACCTTCACCGTTCGCGCGGTGGTAGGCGCGGATCACCTTCAAGCCGGCGTACTCGCCCTGGGCACCGGCATTCGGCTGCAGGGAGATGGCGGCGAAGCCGGTGATCTCCCGCAACCACTGCTCCAGCGTGCGGAAAAGTTCGGCATAGCCCGCCGCCTGCTCGCGCGGAGCGAACGGATGAATGCCGCCCCAACCCGGGTGCGACAGCGGCATCATCTCCGCCGTGGCGTTGAGCTTCATGGTGCAGGAGCCGAGCGGAATCATCGAGCGGGTGAGGGACAGGTCGCGCGATTCGAGGCGCCGCAAATAGCGCAACATCTCGTGCTCCGTGTGGTACGAGTGGAACACCGGATGCTCCATGTACGGCGTGCGGCGCAGCAGATCCTCCGGCAACACCTCGGCCGCGGCGGCCGCCAATTCCTCCGGTACCAGGTGCTCCGCCGAGGCGCTCCGCGCGGCGCCGAACACGGCGAACAGATCCGAAAGGTCGCGCGCCGTACAGGTCTCGTCGAAGGACATCCCCACCGCATTCTCGTCGAGCAGGCGCAGGTTGATGCCTTCCCGCCGCGCCCGAGCCACGAGGTCGCCGGCCTCGCCGGCGGCGCGGACCTTCAAGGTGTCGAAGAACGGCTCCGGCGCCACTTCGAAGCCCAGCTCTCGCAGCCCCGCCGCGGCCGCGCGGGTGAGATCGTGCACCCGCCGGGCGATCTTCCGCAACCCTTCCGGGCCGTGGTACACAGCGTACATGCCGGCCATGATCGCCAACAGCACCTGCGCCGTGCAGATGTTGCTGGTCGCCTTCTCGCGGCGGATATGTTGTTCGCGGGTCTGCATCGCCATGCGGTAGGCGACCCGGCCGGCGGCGTCCTTCGAGACCCCGATGATGCGCCCGGGGATGCGCCGCTCGAGCTTGTCCCGCACGGAAAGAAAAGCGGCGTGGGGTCCGCCGTAGCCCAACGGCACGCCGAAGCGCTGAGCGGAGCCGACGGCGATGTCCGCGCCCAGCTCGCCGGGCGAGCGCAGCAGCGTCAACGCCAGGAGATCCGCCGCCACCACCGCCAAGGCGCCGGTCGACTGGAGACGCGCAATGAGGGGCGCCAGGTCGCGCACCCGGCCGTCCGAAGCCGGATACTGGAACAGGCCACCGAAGAGATCCTCGTCCTCGAGACTCGTGGATTCCGGATCCTCCACCCGTAGAGTGATGCCCATGTCCTCGGCGCGGGTGGCGATCACCGCCAAGGTCTGCGGATGCACATCCGACGAGACGAAGAAGGTTCCCCGGCCGCGCGGCGCCGCCGAGCGGCACACCTGCATGGCCTCGGCGGCGGCGGTGCCTTCGTCAAGCAGCGAAGCGTTCGCCACCGGCAGGCCGGTGAGGTCCGCCACCATCGTCTGAAAGTTGACCAGCGCTTCGAGCCGTCCCTGGGAGATTTCCGACTGGTACGGTGTGTACTGGGTGTACCAACCGGGATTCTCCAGGATATTGCGCTGGATCACCGGCGGCACATGGGTGCCGTAGTACCCCATACCGAGAAAGGAGCGGAAGGGCTGGTTGCGTTCCGCCAGGGTGTCGAGATGGAGGAGCAGCTCGTGCTCGGCGAGGGGGCGGTCCACCGCCAATCCGGAAGAAGCTGGACCGGCGAGCGGCGGGAAGTCCAGCTCGCGGTCGAGGCGGATCGCGCCCGGAATGGTCTGGTCGACCAGCTCGTCGAGGGAAGCCGCCCCGACGGTTTCGAGCATCGCTGAGAGTTCTTCCTCGTTGGAACCGATGTGGCGACGCACAAAGGTGTCCCTCGGCGCCAGCAGATCGGTCGCCGATTTCGCTACCCTCGCCTCACCAACCGCCGACTGCTCCCCCACCGTCAGTGCTCTCCGTCCTGCAGGAAGGCGTCGTATTTCTCGGCATTCATCAACGAATCGAGCTCACCCTTCGAGGCCAGGCGGACCTTGACCAGCCAGCCCTTGGCGTGGGGATCGTCGTTCAGCACCTCCGGGTCATCGACGACCGCGTCGTTCACCGCGATCACTTCGCCGGACACCGGCGTATACAGCTCGGCGACCGCTTTGACGGACTCGATGGTGCCGATCTCATCGCCCGCCTTCATCTGCGACCCCACCGCCGGCAACTCCACGAAAACCACCTCGCCCAGCTCTTCCTGCGCATAGGCGGTGATCCCGAGCTTGGCCTCGTCTCCCTCGACTTTCAGCCATTCGTGCTCCGGGCTGTACAGGTACTCACTGGGATACATCACGATACTTCCTCCATGGGAACGTTGCGGCGGGGCGCTCCGGCCGGGCTCCCGGCATCCGGGTTTCCGGCGTCCGGGCTCCCGGCATCCGGGCTCCCGGCGTCCGGGCTCCCGGCGGCGCCATCGTCATTATCTCATCCGAAAGGCGAATCAAACGATCCTATTTGGGGCGCCGGTAGAAGGGGATCTCCGCCAGGCGACCGGCCACTGCGCGGCCGCGCACGTCGAGCACGATTTGCTTGCCTACCTCGGCTTCTCCGGCCTCCACGTAGGCCAGCCCGAGGGCCTTTTCGAAGGTCGGGCTCCAGGTGCCGCTGGTCACCTCGCCGACGGCACGCTCCCCCACCTTGACGCCGTGGCCTTCGCGCGCAATGCCCTTGCCTTCCACCTCGAAACCGACCAGCTTTCGATCGACCCCTTCGGCCTTCTGGGCGGCCAGCGCCGAACGGCCGAGGAAGTCGCCTTTGTCGAGTTTCACCACCCAACCGAGACCGGCTTCGTAGGGCGTAGTGTCCGCGTTCAGTTCGTGACCGTAGAGGGCCATGGCGGCCTCCAGGCGCAGAGTGTCGCGCGCCCCGAGGCCCGCCGGCTGCAGGCCGTGTTCCGCACCGTCCGCCAGCAGGCGATCCCAAATCGGCGTTGCGTCGTCCGGCGCGACGTAGAGTTCGAAGCCGTCCTCCCCGGTGTACCCGGTGCGGGAGATCAGCGCCGGTCGGTCCGCTACGGCGCCCTCGGCGAAACCGTAGTACCGCAGTGCCGCCACGTCGAAGGAGGCGAGGGGCGCCAGGATGTCCACCGACCGCGGTCCCTGAAGCGCCAGCAAGGCATAGGCATCGGACCGGTCCTCGACCTCCACCCCGTCGAAACGGGCCGCCTGCTCGGCAATGTGGGCAAAGTCGCTCGTGCGGTTGGCGGCGTTGACCACCAGCAGATAGTTCTCGGCACCGCGCCGGTAGACCAAAAGATCGTCGAGATAGGTGCCGCGCTCGGTCAGCAAACCGCTGTAGTGAGCGCGGCCGTCGGTGAGCTTCGAGACGTCGTTCGGCGTGAGCCACTGAAGAAAGGACTCGGCTCCCGGACCTATCACCGACACCTCGCCCATGTGCGACACATCGAACAGGCCCGCCGCCGTGCGCACGGCGCGGTGCTCGTCGATCACCCCTTGGTACTGCACCGGCATCTCCCAGCCGGCGAAAGGCACGATCTTGCCGCCGGCCGCGCGGTGGGCTTCGAAGAGAGGTGTTCGGCGGAGCGTTTCTTGCGGTTCCCCTGCGGACATAGCCGTGGTCCTCCTGAACAGAATCTCAAACGCGAAAAAGGCTCTCCCCGTGAAGAGGAGAGCCCGCGCAAACTACCACAGCGGACACCGCTGGCAGCAGTCGATTAACGGCCGTGTAGACCGCCACGGCGGTGGTCGGCGCGGCGGCCCCGCCCCTCGCCGCGCGCCTCTTTCATATCCTCGAGGCGATCGATCTGCTCGGCCGTCAATTGCTCCTTCACCCGCTCATGGATGTCGGCGCGCAGATCCTTCGCCTGGCCGCGCACCGCATGGAGGGCAATCGCCACCTGTCCCACTTCATCGGCGCTGGCGCCGGAGTCGAGCAAAGTCTTCAGTTCCTCGCGCAGGCCGCGCATTTCGCTGCGGATCGGTTCGCCTTCGCCGCGGGCGTCTTCGAAGATCTGGCGGATGGCGGTCCGCTGTTCTTCCGTCAGGTCCAGGTAGCGAGCCGCCCGGCGCAGGAAGCGGTGGCCCCGCACTCCGGCTTCGCCGGCCTCGCCGCGCATCGCGCCGTAGTGAAAGGCATGCTCGTCATCCGACTCCGGAGCTGGACCGTTGGCGAACGCCACCGGCGCCAACAGGAGCACCGCCAGCAAGGTCGGGATCAAGGTTTTCGTCAGGTTCTTCAGAGTCATGAGAATTGTCCTCCGGGTGTAGGTTCAACGTCGGTTGTGAAGCCGGTGGCGCTGCGGTCGCTCTTTCAGCTCTCGCGGCGCCGGCGGCGCCACCGCTTCCGCTCGCTGGAAGAAACTCTTGAAGCGACGTTTCCTTGCGGAGGTTGGCGAAAAATCTTTCGCGGCGGCCCACCCCGTGGCCCTTTTCGCCGCGCCTAACCGCTTCCGTCACAGGGATTTAACAGTTCGTTCACACGGACTTTTCCACCGCTCCCTGTGGAAAAGTCCAGACCGTTGTGCCGGATTTCCGCCCCGCCTTCCAGAGAATAAACTAAACCCAATATTTACAACACTTATGTGAGTTGCACAAATTTCTGGGCAACTTGCTCGGACCACCTCCACCAACACTTTTCCACTCCTTTTCCACCACTTTTTCCACAGACTTATCCACAGCTTCTGTGGAATCCCGTGCTAGGGTCATCACATGCCCGAGGCAAGAATCCTGGTCGTCGAAGACGACGCGGACATCGCCGAGGTTTTGCGCTACAACCTCGAGAAGGAAGGCTTCCAGGTAGAGGTCGTGCCGCGCGGCGACGATGCCCTGGAAGCGGCCCGCAAATCGACGCCGGATCTTTTGCTGATCGACCTCATGCTGCCCGGCATCGATGGCCTCGATTTGACCCGAATCCTCAAACGCAGCGCCGAAACGGAGCGCATTCCGGTGGTGATGTTGACCGCCAAGGCGGAAGAGATTGACCGGATCGTGGGTCTCGAACTGGGCGCCGACGACTACATCCCCAAGCCCTTCAGTCCCCGCGAGGTGGTGCTGCGGGTGAAGGCGGTTCTGCGCCGGGGCGCGCCGGAACCGGAAGAGCCGGAGAACCTCTCCCTCGGCGAGATCGTACTCGACATCCCCGCTCACCGACTGACCGTAGCCGGCGAAGAGGTGCCTTTGACGGCGACGGAGTTCCGGCTGCTGCGCCTGCTGATGGAGCGGCGCGGCCGGGTGCAATCCCGCAGCCGTCTGCTGTCCGACGTGTGGGGCTACGCGGAGAGCATCGACAGCCGCACCGTCGATACCCACATTCGCCGCCTGCGGCGCAAGCTCGGCTCCGAGGCGGACCGCATTGAAACCATCATCGGCGTGGGCTACCGCCTCCGCCCGTAGCATCTTCTCCGACTCGCCCCCCCTGATCTTGCAGGCTGGCACATAATCCCTGGAACGCCACCCCCAAGGGGTGGTTCCGAAACTCTGCCGATGGCTCTCTCGCACAAACTCCGCCTCGCACCTCTGTGGCCGGCCTTGGCTGCCGGACTGGTGGCCGTCCTGCTCATGTGGATGTTGCTCCCGAAGCTGGTGGCCGAAACCAGTGCGAACCGCATGCTCACCTTCGTTCGAACCCTGGCGCCGGAGGTCGAGAAGCGTTTTCCAGCGGGCGAGGTGGCCCTACAGCGGTGGATCCAGGGTCTGATCTCCGAGAGCGAGCTCCGAATCACCGTTGTGCAAGCGGATGGACGCGTCCTCGCCGACAGCTCCCGGGCCATCGAGGAAGTCTCGATGATGGACAACCACGCCGGAAGACCAGAGGTGGTCGCCGCCTGGCGCGACGGGTGGGGTTGGTCGGTGCGCAAGAGCGATACCACCGGCCGAAGCTACATCTACGTAGCCCTCGCCGTTTCGGCGGCGGGCGATCGTCCGGCATACGCCCTGCGGGTCGCCGAACCGAGCGTCCGCCTAGAAGGAATGCGCCCCCGGCTCTTGAGCATTCTCGCCCTGGCTACGACGGCGGCTTTGCTGGTGATAGCCGTCTTGTCATGGTGGCTCAGCCGACACCTGTTCCGCCCCCTCGAACGCCTGATCGCCGGTGCCGAAGAGCTGGCCCGCGGCCACTACGACCATCGCCTGGAGCCTCCCCCCGGCCATGACCTAGGCCGCCTGGCCCACTCCTTGAACCGGTTGGCTGAGAGGGTCAAAGAGCAGATCGCCGCAGTGGCTGCCGAGCGGGATCACCTGCGGGCCATTCTCTCCAGCACCTCCGAAGGGGTGATGGTGGTGGACGGCGACGGCCACATCGTCCTCACCAATCCGGCCTTCCAGGAGATCTTCGGCACCTCGGACGAGGTCATTGGGCGGGCTCCGCTGGAAGTCGTCCGGGTACCGGCAGTGGCCGAAACCTTGGACGAAGCCTTGGCGGAAGGGAAATCGCGCATTCGGCAGGTCGAGCTGCCGCCGCCGAGATCGCGCACCGTCACCCTGGCGGCGGACCTCCTCGACACCGAGGCTGGCGGCCTGGTGCTGGCCGCCCGAGACACCACCGAGGCGGCCCGCCTGACCCTCATGAGGCGCGACTTCGTCGCCAACGTCTCGCACGAAATCAAGACGCCGCTGGCCGCCATTCGGGGCTATGCGGAGACCCTGCGCGACGGCGCCCTCGAGGAGCCGGCCACCGCCGCCCACTTCCTCGATCGGGTTCTCGACCAGTGCCACCGCCTGCAGGCGTTGCTCGACGATTTGCTGGTGCTGTCGCGACTGGAGAGCGTCGAGGTACCCTTCGAGATGAAGCCGGTGCTCCTCGCCAGCCTGGTCGATCGCGCCGTGGAGGTGGTCTCCGGCCTCGCCGAGGATCGCGACATCGCCCTCGCGGTGCACACCTTCGGTTCGGAGCACGACAGCGCGCTGTTCGACGGCGACGCCGCCAGCCTGGAGCGGGTGCTGGTCAATCTGCTCGGCAACGCCATCAAGTACAACCAGCCCGGCGGCCGGGTGACCCTGCGCTACCGGGCGACGGAAGCGGAAATCCACATCGAGATCGAGGACACCGGCATCGGCATTCCCGACCCCGTCCTGCCGCGAATCTTCGAACGCTTTTATCGGGTCGACAAAGGGCGCAGCCGCGACGAGGGCGGCACCGGCCTCGGCCTGGCGATCGTCAAACACGTCGTGCAGGGTCACAAGGGGCGCCTCGACGTCGTCAGCCAGGTCGGCGTGGGAACGACCTTTCGAGTCACCCTGCCGCGATTCTCCTCCGACCCCTCCTCCGGCATCGCGGCCCCCTGATATCCTTTTACGCCTTCCGGCGGTGACTTCACAGGCGTGTCACACGACCGTCGCGCCAGCGTGGGCAGACCTCCCATAGGGTCCACCTGTCCAACGAGGCCGGCCGGCTCGAGGGCCGCGGTACACAACCCAATCCAACCACGCCGGTTCTCTCACTTCGCAACGGGCTTTCGAGCATCGAGAACACGCGAGCGGTGGGTAGAGAAGGACCGAAGAGCGTGCAAAATCCAATCACAAACCTCCAGCAAGTGATGGTTCATCTCAATCGTTTCGGAACCTCAACGAGGGCACAAGGAGAGAGACCGATGAAGGCGCTGATTCTGCGTTCCTCAGGCTGTGCGACGGCGGCCCTGGTGGGCCTTTTGTTCGTCGCGCCGGCCGCCCAGGCCGACGACTGGGTCGCCCAGTGGTCGAACGGCCACAAGATCGAAAACCCGGACAAGGGTCACAAGCTCAAGTTCGGCGGCCGGATCATGGCGGACTACACCTTCGCCGACGCCGACGATGAGATCGACAGCGTCGAGGACGGCTTCGAGTTCCGCCGCGCCCGGCTGTTCTTCTCCGGCACCATCTACGACCGGGTTGAATTCAAAGCGCAGTACGACTTCGTCGGCGGCGCGGAATTCAAGGACGTTTGGATCGCCCTGAAGCAGGACTGGGGCAAAGTGACCTTCGGCCACTTCAAGGAGCCTTTCAGCCTGGAGGAGACGACCAGTTCCAACTACCTCGCCTTCCTGGAGCGCTCACTGCCCATCGAAGCCTTCTCGCCGAGCCGCAACTCCGGCGTGGGCGTCTCCGGCAAGAGCGGCGACAGGGTCAACTGGGGCGTCGGCGTCTTCTACGACGCGGACGACTTCGGCGAATCCACCGGCGAAGACAACATCAACTTCACCGGCCGCGTCGGTTTCCGTCCGATCTTCGAAGACAAGGGCGCCCGCCTGCTCCACCTCGGCGCCTACGGCACCGTCAAGGACACGGAATCCACTCTGCGCTTCCGGTCCCGCCCGGAGGCTCACCTGTCCAGCCGCTTCGTCAACACCGGCAACTTCGCCGCCGACGGCGCCACCATCCTCGGTGGCGAGGTCGCGGGCGTCTTCGGTCCGTTCTGGTTCGCCGGTGAGTACGTGACGGCGGATACCGACGCGCCTTCCGTGGGCGATCCGACCTTCGGCGGTTTGTACGCCCAGGCCGGCTACTACCTGACCGGCGAGCACCGGCGCTTCAAGACCAGCTCCGGTAGCTTCGACCGCCAAAAGCCGAACAACCACTTCGGCAGCCAGAGCGGTTCCGGCGCCTGGGAGATCGTGGCCCGCATCTCGTCCCTCGACCTGAACGACGGCGCCATCTCCGGTGGCGAGCTCGACGACTACACCCTGGGCCTGAACTGGTACCTCAACCCGGCGACCCGCATGATGCTCAACTACGTGCATGCGGATCTCGACAACGTCGGCGAGGCAGACTTCGTTCTCCTCCGCTGGCAGGTCGACTTCTAGCTAGCAGACTGCTGAATCCGCTTCGCGGGTCCTTTCAGCAGGCCTGCTAGCCTGGTTTCAGGGGGGCTAGGCGCCCCCCTCGCCCTAGCGGGCTCACCCCCGTCCTCAGCGGCTCCGCCGCTGCCTCGCCCGTTGGGCTCGGTGCGCTGGCATCTGCCCCAGGACGTAAGAATAGAAGTCTGGCGGTTCAACCCCGCCGGCCTTTGTCGTGCTCACGGCTTTGCGCTTGCTACCAACTTTCGATCGCGGGAAACTTCGCCCATGAACCATCGATTCTGCTCCTCCGCCCTCCTGTGGATCGCAGCACTTCTGATGCTGATCACCCCGGCCGCCGCCCAGAGTTCTTCAGCGGATTCCTCGCCGGACGGGTTCTACAAAGAAGTCGCCTTGCTGCTCGAAGGGGACATCTCCGAAGGCGTGATCTTGCAGTGGGTTGCCGCCCAGACCGAGTTGCCCACCCTGAGCGCCCGGCAGATCTTGCTATTGAAGGACGCCGGCGCCAGTGACCGCCTTCTGACGGCGCTTCTCGGCGGCGAAGTCGAAGCGGCCGCCACCTCGGCGGCCGAACCTTCCGGCGAGGGAGTGGAGACACCTCCGGCGAAAGAGGACGACGAGAGCCAAAAAACCGCCGCTCCCGCGAAACCGACCGTCGCCAACGACCCTGCTGATGCAGTGATTCCTCGGCCCTCCGCGCCACCGCAAGGGGCCGAGGAAGAAACCGTGCCGGTCTCCTTCCGCCTTTCATCGCAATTCGAATCGAAATCCGATGGCGCGCCGGAGGCCTTCTACGTCTACCTGAACGGCAAACCGCTGTCCTACGTCCCCACCAGCAAGCTACTCGCCCGTCGCGATCCGGTGACCTTCGAGCAAGCACTCCCCGTCGGCCGCTATGTGGTGCGGGTTGCCCTCGAGCAGCACCAAGAGCAGGACGACGGCGGCTATCTGCATCGCGCCCGCTTCGCACCGGAAGCGCTGGTGTTCGATCTCATCGCCGGGCGGCCGGCCAGCGTCGAAGTACGCTACCGCGTAGGGCTCGTCGAATGGGGTGCCCCCTTGTCTTGGAGCTTCCAGCAGGGCACCATAAGGGTGGACCGCGAGCAGGCGGGAGGTGATTCGGATCGTTGGCCATCGCTGTGCAGCGAAGCGGACGCCTCCGAACGGACTGGTTGCATCACCTGGCCCTCGCTGTGGGAAATGTGCGATCCGCGGCAAGAGCCCACAACGCGCAAAGACGTGCTCCGGGCGCTAGCGCTCTTCGATTATCGGCCCGTACCCATCGATAGCTAGGGGCGATCGGCCGCCGAGCGGACTGCTGCACCGCCCGATCGTCGCATCGCTGTCACGGTCGCGTTGCAAGGTTGCAGGCAGCCTTCGGTAGGGTTCTCGGCGCATCCACGGGGTGTGCCCACCGGTTCTACCGAAAGCTACCGCTCCGTCGTTGCAGCAGGAGCAGCGGATCGGCATCATTTTCGGAGCTCCTCCGGGCTCTCCGGATTTCTTCGATAACGCTTTCGAGGTCGCGCGCACTCCATCGCCGCGCGCCTTTTCTTGAAGGGCAAGGACACCATGGAACGGCACCTGGACCAGCAACTCGAACACATTCGGCACACCCTGCTGCGCATGGGAGGGCTGGTCGAACAGATGATCGACAAGGCCATCCGCGCCCTGGTCGAGCGCGACGAAGCGCTCATCGCCGAGGTCATCCACCAGGACGAAGAGGTGGATCAGATCGAAATGGACATTGACGAAGCTTGCCTCGCGACCATGGCGCGCAACCAGCCGGCGGCGGTGGATCTGCGTTTTCTGGTCGCCACCTTGAAGATGACCAACGACCTCGAACGCATCGGGGATTCGGCGGTCAACATTGTCGAGTCTGCCCGCAAGCTCAACGAAGAGCCGCCCTTGAAGCCCTATATCGACATTCCGCGCATGTCGGAGATGGCCCAGGGCATGGTGCGCGAGAGCCTCGACGCCTTCTGCCATCGCAACACCGAACTGGCCGCCAAGGTGTGCCAAGAGGACGACGGCATCGACAGCATCTACCGGCAGCTCTTCCGCGAACTGCTGACCTTCATGATCGAGGAACCGAAAACCGTCAGCCGGGCTCTCCACCTGCTGCTGATCGCCCGGAATCTCGAACGCATCGCCGATCATGCGACCAACATTGCCGAAGAGGTCATTTACTACGTTGAAGGCCGCGATGTCCGCCACTCCGAAGCGAAGGCCTTCGCATAAGTCCAGACCCGACCGCTGAGCACTTCTTGTCGGGCCGATTTTCCCTGGGAGCTAGAGTCCATGCAGCAGCCGATCCGAGAGTCCTCGTCCCCCAATAAGAGGACGCCAGATCCGATGTCCCAAGACCGCTTCAATTCGGACACCGTAGGTCCGGACCCGGCGATGATCGACCGCTCGCCCTCGCCGGCGGCCCAGGAAGAGGACGACGCGATCCGGCCGGACATCGAGAATCCAATCTTCCAGATCCGGGACCTCTCGCTCTACTACGGCACGAAACAGGCTTTGCGGGACATCTCTCTCGACATCCCGGAAAAGCAGATCACCGCCTTCATCGGTCCCTCCGGCTGCGGCAAGTCCACCCTACTGCGCTGCCTAAACCGGCTCAACGACCTGGTGGACATCGCCCGCATCGAAGGTGAGGTCTTGTTCGAAGGCGAGAACCTCTATGCCGAGGACATCGACGTCTACCTGCTGCGCAAGCGCATCGGCATGGTGTTCCAGAAGTCCAACCCGTTCCCCAAGTCCATCTGGGAGAATGTCGCCTACGGCTGCAAGCTGCAGGGCATCACCAAGAAGAATGACCTCGACAACATCGTCGAAAAGAGCCTGCGCGGCGCCGCCCTGTGGGACGAGGTCAAGGACCGCCTGGACGACTCGGCCCTCGGCCTCTCCGGCGGCCAACAGCAGCGCCTCTGCATCGCCCGCGCGATCGCCGTCGAGCCGGAGGTCATCCTGCTCGACGAGCCCTGCTCCGCCCTCGACCCCATCGCCACCGCCAAGGTCGAGGAACTGATGCAAGAGTTGAAGGACGAGTACACCCAGGTGATCGTCACCCACAACATGCAACAAGCCTCCCGCGTGTCCGACTACACGGCCTTCCTCTACCTCGGCGACCTGATCGAGTACGGCGAGACAGACAAGCTCTTCGTCAAGCCGATCAAGAAGCAGACCGAGGATTACATCACCGGCCGGTTCGGCTAGCTACGAGGGCCGATGCACCCGCGTAGGCATTGTCGCCCGGCCCCACATCTCCTCGACGTACGGTTTTGCCGCCATGTCCGGCCTCATCGCCCTGCTCTACGTCCACGCCTGGAGGCGCCGTGAATCCCTCCGCCTGAACGCCCTCGAACGCTTCGACCCCCGCACCGATATCCGCGTCTGGGCCATCCTCGCCGGTTACGGTGTCCTGTCCGCCCTGGTCGCCCCGCCGACGACTCCGGGAGTCCCCGGCTGGGTGTTCATGCTGCTGCCAGTGGTGATCCCGATCCACCGAGTGTGGACGGATCGGCGGCGGAAGGTGGTGGCTACCCTGGAGCCGGCATAGACGTCGGTAGCCCGGTACAGCGCTCTACGCTTCAAACAGCGGAATCCCCAAAGAGCCAGCAGCCTCGGCCATCCTGTGATCGAAGGTCAACAGCGAGACGGTTTGGTGCTGGTCGACAAGGTAGAGGACGGATGCCAAGTGGATCGAATCTAGAGTTCGAACGGGCACAGGAAACGGCTGGAGTACCCTCGCCAGAACCGTCGACGCAAGTTCTATGAATGCAATCTGGCCTAGCAGTCGGCGAGCGTCTTCCTGGTGGCTTTCGGCCAGCCTTCGAGCATGGAGCCGGTTCCAGACTTCGTATTCCAGAAGGCGGCTGGACACCAGTGCCTCTTCCCAAATGCCCTCAGGAGGAGCAAGGGTTTCACTGAGTAGATGAGCTAGTACGACGGACGTGTCAAGGTAGATCAACGATCCGCCCGATCCTCGTCGAGTTCTGCGGCGATTTCTTCCCAGGGCGCGATAGGCCTGCGGGGCGGAACCGAGTGCGATTTCAAGGCTGGCGGTGTGATCAATCCCTGTCGAATCGCCTCCGCAAGAAATGCATCTGCCTTGCGTGGACTGCGCTCTGCGCGAGGCGGCCCAATCTCGGCAACCACACGATCCCGGTCCGTCACCAGGACCGTCTCGCCGCTCTCCGCCAAGCGAACGAACTTGCTGAGCTGATTCTTTAGCGCCTTGAGGCCGACCGCATGCATGACCACAAGGTAGCCTCTAGAGGCTACCTAGTCAATCCCCAGCGACCGACGATCGTAGATCCTCAAGGCGCGCCTACACCGCGGCCGACCGCCACGCATGTTCCACCTGCGGCAGGACCGCGGTCTGGAGATCGACCTGTTGATCGAAGCGGGCAACCGCTTGATCGTCGCCGAAGCCAAGTCCGCCGCCACCTTCTCCGGTCACTTCCTCGATGGTCCGCGCCGGCTCACCGAAGAGCTGGCGCAGGCGCAGCCGCACCTCGAAACGGACCCCCGGATTCTCTACGGCGGATCGCGCTCGATGAGGCGCTCCGGGGGACTGGCGGTGCCGTGGATCCAGATTCAGCAGATGGACTGGTAGCGACCCGTCACTCCCCCGTCACCATCTCCTCGTAAACCTTGCGCACGTTGCCCGGGAAGAACATGGTGAACTCGAACTCGGCATATTTCTCCGGCAGCTCGATGCCCTCCACCGCCGCAGCCGCTCCCGCGTTGTCTTTCGCGAAGGGCTCGACCGCCGAACGCAGCCACTTCAGGTAGCCGATGAAGTGACGGATGCCGTCGGCGTCGGTGACGGCGCCGTGGCCCGGGACGACCGTGGCGGGCTCCAGTTCGAGCACCTTCTCGAGGGTTGCGATCCACTCTTTGCTGAAGCCATCATTCAGGTTGGGCAGGGTGCGGTGGAAGAGCAGGTCGCCGAGGAAGACGATCTTTTCTTCCGGCAAGAACAGGATTGCATCGCCCCGGGTGTGACCGCGTCCGAGGAAGTGGATTTCCACCGGGCGCCCGCGGTGCAGCACCACGCTTTTCTCGAAGGTGAGGGTGGCGAGCGGCGGCACGGCGTCGCTCGCGATACGCGCCAGCAGCTCTTCTGAATAGCGCACGGCGGTGAGCATGCGCTCCCGCTGGGCCGGATCTTCGATCGACTCGAGCATCTTGTGCTGCTGCTCGATCTGCGCCGGCAGTTCCTCGGGGGTGGTTTCGAGGTCGTTCTCCAAGAGCTCGCGGTTGGCGTGATGGCTGATGATCTCCACCTCGCCGCCAGCATAGGCGCGGCCGGCATAGGCCCAGGCGCCCCCGGAGTGGTCGCCGTGGTGGTGACTCAGCACCGCGTAGCGGATCGGCAGGTCGGTGTGTCCCTTGAGCAGCGCCCGCGCCGCCTCGACGTGGGCCGGCGTCCAGTGGGAATCAAACACCAGCACGCCATCGTCGAGCACCACCGCGCCGGAGTTGCTGATCGCCCGCCACGCGGCTTGCGCCTCCTCCGTAGGCAGGAAGGCGAACACCCCGTCCGTCAGCTTTTCGATGGTGAGGAGGGGCTCCTCTTCCGCCAGAATCGGCAGCGAAAGGAAGGCGAGCACGAGGACGGCGGTCAGGATCTTTCTCATGGACTTCGTCTCCGGAACGGTTCGCGAGGGGACAACGTTCGACAGTGAGTCGTTGTGACGCCCAGTCTACTCGCCGGCCTCGATCGGCCGCGACTCCGACATCCCTCCGACATCCCCCTACCCGTCGGAGAGAATGCGAAGAAAAATCGAAGGCTTCTCAAAGGTTTTTCCTGCACCCCGCAGACATTTTACGGAGACTTCGCCCGCCCCGCGATGCCCGACGCGGCTCGATTGCGGTGACCAACGGCGCCGCCCTGGAGGGGAATCTCGGTCCGACGATCACGCCGGCGGCAAGTCATCGCTTCCTCGATCTGGCGACCGACGGACCGACGGACCGCCACTGATCGTAAGGCTTGCAGTCCTCCTCCGGGGCGTCTTCCGGCGCCCCACCCTTTTTTCTGCCCAACCGGCGATGCGCGCCGCGAGACTCGTGAAGCCCTTTTCGCGGGCCTGGTCTTCCAAGGCTGCAAGGCGCTGGCGAGCCTCTTGATCTTCGGATCCACGGAGGTCCAACTCCGCCAGGGCGGCTTCGGCTTGGATCCGCAGCAGCCAGTTGCCGCCTTCGGTGGCAAATTGCTGCACGCCGGCCAGCAGATTGCGCGCATCTTCCGGTCGCCCGTCGGCGCTGGCGATGCGCGCCGCCAGCAGCCGCCGTTCAAGGGGATCGAAACCGCGGCCCTCCAGAGAGCCGCTCCGCGCCAGAGCGGCGGCCGCTTCTTCGACCCGCCCCTGAGCCACTAGAGCCGAAGCCAGTGCGTCGTAAGCCAGGTCGGTGGGTAGGTCGTGCTCCCGGGCGAAGTCCAGGGCTCGGCGAACGGCCTCTTCAGCCTCCACGAATTCACCCGCTGCGAGCTGCAACTGGTACCGAAAACGCAGCCCTTCGGCCCGGTAGCCGGCGTCGCCGAGCTGCGCGAGCACGTCGTCGACCTCCGCCAAGATTTGCCGTGCTTCTTGCCAACGGCCGCGCTCGATCTGGAACGTTAGCCGGCCGATGAGGGCCTGCGCCAGGAGCCGGTGATTGCCGACCCGACGAGCAAAGCTCTCGGTGCCCTGCACCGCCGCCTCGGCCTCGGACAGATTTCCCTCGTACCGCGCCACCAGCGCCAGCGCATGCTGCACTGTCGCCAGAGCGTAGTCGTTCTCCAGATGGCGAAAACTGATCGCCGCCTGGCGAAACCTCTCCGCCGCGTCGGCAATACGCCCTCGGGACTGGATCACCGTCGCCACGTTGTAGAGGGTGATGGCTTCCATCTCCCGGTTGCCGCTGCGGCGATAGAGGACGTGCGCTTCGCTGTACGCGGCGATCGCCTCCTCCGGGCGGCCGAGTTGATTGTGGGCAATGCCGATGGCGTTGAGATGCTGGGCCTGCTCGAAGAGATCGTTCGTCCGGCGAGCGAATTCCAGGCATTCCTCCAGCACCTCGAAGGCTTGGTCGCTGTGCCCCTGCGCGAGCCACACCTGGGCGAGGTGCCGGGTCGCCACGGACACCCCAAGTTGATCTCCGAGGTCCTCGAAGGAAGCGATGCTCTCCTCCAGCTGTTCAGCGGCCTCGTCAAGCCGGCCCTCGTGGTATCGCCAGTTGCCGCGGCTCGCCTGCGCCCAGGCCAGGCTTCGGCGGTCTCCCAAGCGACGGAACGACTCCATGGCGAGATCCATCTGCTCGGCTGCCTCGGCCGGCTGATCCATCGCATAAAGACTCTGAGCCACGATCAGAGTCGCACGAGCGGTCAGCCTAGAAGGTTCGGGACCAACGGACCGGGCGAGGGCGCGACGGGCTGCCTCGGCTGCCCGTTGGTGCTCTCCCATCAGCCGCGCCGTCGAAGCTTCTTCGTAGTCCACGCGAGGATCCACGGCATGCGGTTCGGCTCGGCCGCGCACCTCCGCCAGCGCTTCGAGGGCCGCCGGAAAGTCCCGCGCTCCGCGCAAGGCGCCGACCAGGTCCAGGCCAAACTCCAGATTACCGGGGTAGGCATCCCAGAGTTCTCGGTAGAGCGCCGCCGCTTCGATCCATCGAGAGGCCATGCCCTGGGCGCGCGCCTCGACCCACAGGCGCTGATGCCGGGGTAGCGCCTCAGCCGAGGAGCGAGCCCCGTCCGCCGCCGCCACGGCATCCTCCTGGCGGCCGAGGCTCCGCCAGCTATCCGCCAATGCGAGCTGCATGAAGGGTTGATTCGGTGCCTTGGCGAGGGCATCGCCTAGGGTGTCTCGCGCCTCCTTGGGTCGGTAGCTCCCGAGCAGAGCCATGGCCTCCACATAGAGCCGCACGGCTCCCGGATCGGAGGCGGGGGTGGGAACCGATCCGTCCTCGGCGAGGGCCGCTCCCTCGCCGGCCAAGACTTGGGCGAGGCTGCGACGCGCCGCACGGCCGGCTTCGCCGACCAGGATTGCAAGGTCCTTCCGCGCACCGGCTTGGGTGGGCACCGCAAACATTCGTTCGGTGTTCGCGTTCACCAATTTCAGGTCCAGGCGCACGGTACCGTCGCGGTCCTCCAGCAAGAACGCTCCGCGCAGGATCCAGTCCGCTCCCAGGCCGCGAGCCTCGGTGCCGCCATAGCCTTCCCACTCGCGCAAGTACAAAAGCTCCCGCGGCACAAGATGAATGCGCGGCGAGAACGCCAACTCGGTCGCCAGCATCTCCGCCAGTCCTTCGGACAACCAGTCGTGCTCCGGTACCTCGGCCAGATTACGAAACGCCGGTACCACTAAGGTGGGGAGGGCCACGGGTACCTCGGATTCGGACGCCGCCGAGGCGCTTCCCGAGGAAGCCGACGGCAAAACGGTGGCGATCCAGCGGGCACCTACAATCGCTAGCACCACCGCGGCCACCAGCATCGCGACCCCTCGCCGACGAGAGGGATCGGATGGGACCCGGCGTTTCGGTCCGACGACAGGAGAAGACTTGTCCGCCGCCGGGAGCTCCGACTCATCGACCGAGGGCGCCGGACCGACCTCCGCGATCAGCCGATAGCCGCGCTTCGGCACCGTCTCGATGTACAAAGGCCTGCGAACTCGATCTCCAAGGCCCTTCCGAATGAGTGAAACACACCTCGACAACGCGCTCTCTTCCACGGCGATCTCGCCCCACACCGCATCCAGCAATTCCTCCCGGGTTACCACCTGACCCTCTCGAGCCACCAGAACCTTGAGGAGCTCCATCTCCTGCGGACGCAGTCGCCGCACGGTCTTTCCCCGGCGCAGGGTGCCGCCGGTCGGATCGACGGTCCAGTCGCCGAGACAAAACGGAGTCGAATCTCTAGGAAGTCTGGTCATACCCAATTACTCCTCGGAGTTTCTATGCCTCGAGAGCATAGTCCAGGTTCCCCTGCAATTTCACTGCCTCGGCCGAAGGCAGAATCCAGTACGACCCAAGAATCAAGATCCTCCCTTGACCACCCGAGCTGCGAAGCTTTACGTTGGATCTCAGGAGGAACGGAAAATGTGCCGCAACATTCGCCCCTTGTTCAACTTCGAGCCGCCGGCCACGGACGACGAGATTCGGGCCGCCTCCCTGCAATTCGTGCGCAAGGTCAGCGGCTTCACCCGGCCTTCGCGGACCAATGCCGAGCCCTTCGAGCAAGCCATTGACCAGATCGCCGACGTCACTCGGCAGCTTGTCGATTCGCTGGTCACGAGGGCCGAACCGCGGGACCGGGAGGTGGAAGCGGAAAAGGCTCGCGCTCGGGCCGCCAAACGCTTCGGCACCAACGGCTGAGCCCGTTTCGCCTTCCCGCCAATCCTCACCGAGCGAATGGAAATACCTCGGGCCGCGCCACCTTCCGATAGTCAACGGTCGCGAGGCACAGGGACGTGTCGCGAGAACCGGCAGTGAACACCAGCGACTCGCGCTCTAGAACGGACGGATCGAGGTAGAGCGGAAAGGGCAAGACCGGCTCGCCGAAGGGCGGTACGGCGCCCGGTAGCAGTCCCGTCATCTCCCGCAGTTCATCGCCGTGGGCGAAGCGTAGCCGACGCACCTTCAGGGCCCGGGCGATTTTCGACGACTGGAGAGAGCGCTCGGCGCTCAGCGCAAAAATCGCGAACACCGAGTCTATCTTGAAGAAGATCGCCTTCACCCCTAGATCGATCGGCGTGCCGCGCAGCTCCGCCGCCTCGACAGCCGATGACGCCGGCGGATGGTCGATCCGCTCGTAGTCAACACTACGCGCCTCGAGCAGCGACAGAATGCGTTCGAGTACCGGCTCGGACATCGCCCTAGTCGCCGCGGGGAACAGCCGCCGGATGGATCACCTCGAGCCCGACGAAGCGCAGAAAATCGCGATCCGTCGAACAGACGCGAGCGCCCCGCCCGACGGCAAGAGCCGCCAGGTGGGCATCGGACGACAGGTTTCCGGCCGTCCCGGCCGAACGGATCAGGCTACGCAGCAGCGGCCAGTGATTCGCCTCGGCCGGAAGCGCATCGGCATAGGGCTGGGCGAGCCAAGAATCGACATACGCCATCGCCATCTCAAGTTCCAGCGGCCGGTGGAGAATGCCGGGCCGCGTGGTGATGCGCAGAAAAGCCAGCAGGACCACCCAAGCGAATCCCACCGGTTCGGTACCGCTCAGGGCCTCTTCCAGCCAGCGCCGAGAGCTCTCATGGTGTGCGGAGTCTGAGTCCACCGCGTAGATCAGGACGTTGGCGTCAACGAGGATCACTTGCGCTGCTCCAGCTTTCGCATCAGCGCCTCGTCCTCCAAGGCATCGGCGAGGCGCAGAGCACGATCGATATCGATTCCCGGAAGTGGCCCTCCCAGCGACGCCGGTCGCAAGCGATAGGCCTTACGAGCTTTCGGAGCTCGTCGTGCCGCCAGGCCCGCGCGCAGGACTTCGTTCACCGTGCGCTTGAAAGAGTGACCCGCACGATGGGCCTCCTCCTTCAAGGCCTCCGCGAGGTCGTCTTCCAGCGTGAGCGTGGTGCGCATGGAGACATCTTAGCATCAAGATTGGAACATCAAAACATCGACCTACGACACCCTCGGAGGTCATCGAGATCGAGTGTCTCGAGAGAGTTTCCGCCTACGGTGCTTCGTCGTCGACGGCCACCCTCGAACCGTCCGTCGCCGCAAAAAAGCGTCGAAAGTCCGTCTCTGAAGGTTGGACTCGCAGGAAGGCCCGAGCCACAACTCAAAACGGGGAGACATCATGAAACCGAGTGACATGAAGCCGTCGGAGCTGGCGCAGGCTATTGGCGCAGGCACCGAGCCTCAGCGCATCCACCAGTCCTTCTGGGTCGAAGCCTCCAACTACCTCAACCATCACAAGGTCAGAGACCGGCCCGCTGAGCAGCAGCGCAAGATTGTGAAGGGCCTGCGAGATCTTTCCCTGCGCTTGCCAAACGACTCTGGGGGTGGCGATGTGCGGACGATCGCCTATGCGCTCTGCACAGAAGCTGACCGCGATTGCGAAGACGTCGCCAGGATCATCGAGGCGAGTGCCAGCACCGACGAGCTCGAAGCCGTTCTTCGAAACAACCTGAGGCAGCAAGCCCAACGAATGGCTCGCCTTGACGAAACCTTCGAGATGCGGATTACCGGTGCCGACACCGCACTTCCAGAGGAGACTTACTAGTCGTGGGTCTCCAAGGCTTTCAAATGTCTGCGGCTCAACTCGACAAGCAGCTCACCCATGCCATCCACTCAGGCCTCGCCTCGGAACCCGGCGGCCAAGCCGAGCAGTCCGTGAACAAGGCTCTCGACACCCTGCGCTCGGCACGGGAAGCAGCAGCCAAGGAAGACTTCCCGGCAGCGGAACAACGGCTGAGCCAAGCAGCCATTCAGCTCGACCAGGCGATTCGATCGCGGAATTGGAAGTGGCACGCTCGGCGGCATGGCCTCTGGGAGGTCACCTATCTGGCCCCGATGGTTCTCGTCACCCTGGCCATCGCCCTCGGCTGGAGACCCCTGATCACTCTCCTCGTAGACGACTTGCCCTCGACCATCTGGACGGTACCCTTGGCCGCCTTCGGCTGGGGCGCCTTCGGTGCCCTGCTGCGAAGCCTCTACTGGATTGCACGCAAAGTCGGCCGCGGCACCTACCTGCCCCAGTTCGCCCTCGGCCACTTCTGCGCTCCCTTTATCGGAGCCCTATTCGGGGCCTTCGTCTTCCTGCTACTCGAAGCGGGTCTGTTCGTGCTGACCGGCGCCAAGGGTTCGGAGATCGAGAACGAAGCCGCCCCCATGGCTCTCGCCTTTCTCTCGGGATTCAACTGGCAGACGGTGCTCGATTGGGTCAAGAACTTCCGCATCGGTGCGGCGCCGACCGAGAAGAAAACGGCGACGGACCCGGACCCTTTGGACAGCAGCAAGAATCCCCCGGCGCCGGATTCGAATCCGAACGAGGGCGATGCGGGAGCGGGAGCCGACGGCGCCGAAGCCACGACGGACGGGAAGCCGCCGGACGGTGCGCAGAACCCGTCGGCGGCAAAGTAGGGGGAGGGAGACGAAACGAACCTCGGGTAACATCATCGCAGGCACCAAAATCCGCCGTGCCGCTCGCCGTCGTCGACCGGCGAGTCCACCGAACTGGAGACACCTTGCCCGAAGACGACGACCCCGCCTCCCCTAGGCGAGAAGATTCGGAGGTCGATGAGGCTCTCGACGAGAGCTTCCCTGCGAGTGACCCGCGGTCCTGGAGCTTGGGCCTGAACCTCCCGAATGGTGAAGAGCCGGATCACCCGCCGGCACCCCACAACCTACCGGCCCGTTTCGCCAACGCCTGGAATGCCCACGACGCCGAAGCTCTGGCTGGCCTGTTCGCCGACAACGCCGACTTCGTCAACGTGGTCGGTCTGTGGTGGCGCGATCGCGACGCCATCCGCAAGGCCCACGCTTACGGCTTCAAGGTCTTCTTCGCACAGGCTCGCCTCGACATCGAGCAGGTCGAAGTCCGCCGCCTGGGTCTGCCGGTGGCGGTGATCCACGCCCGCTGGAAACTGACCGGCCAGACCCCGCGCAGCGGCGGACGGGCAACGGAACGGCAAGGCGTGCTGCAGTTCGTCGCCGAGCGTCAGGGACACGACGACTGGATCATCGTGGCGGCGCAAAACACGGAGCGAATCCGAGGAGCGGAAACCTTCGAGGCGGGCGACGGGAGCGTTCAGCCGGCCTGAGCCGCCGATGCCGATCTTCGCGCCCCCACGCCGTAGCCCACCGCCGCTGCCAGGATGCCCCACAGGATGTAGCCGAGGCCGGAGTCGGCGAGCCAGGCGGGTTGGATGGCGGTGAGGAAGCCGCGGGTTTCCAGGAAGTAGGCCAGCACCGTGCCGGCCATGCCGGCGATCGACGAGACGGCGACGCCGGAGGATTTGGCCCAGGGGAGGAAGACTGCCGCCACCGGGAAGGCGACGGCGGTGGTGAGGATCCCGGCGGAGAGGTAGAAGAGGTCCCACAGGGATTCCGTGAACAGGGCGAAGACGCCGCAGGCGAGGAGGACGCCCAGGGTGAGCCAGCGGGAGCCGGAGCGGTCGGAGAGGTCCAGCAGGTCGTAGCCGATGGCCAGGGCCATGACATTGGCGCAGGTGTCAATCGTGCTCATCGCCGCCGCCACCAAGCCCACCGCCACCGGCGCCGCCAGCCAGGCTGGGGCGTAGCGGCCGACCAAGGCGGCGAAGATGGCGTCGCCTTCGTTGCCGAGCACCGCCGGCACGGCGCCGCCCTCGGTCGGGAAGAGGGTGAGGGCGGCCAGGCCGATGAAGAGCGGCAGCACGCCGACGAAGAGGAGAGCGTTCGCCCCCGCCAGCAGCACCCCGCGCCGGGCGGCCCGGCTGTCCTTCGCCGCCTGTACCCGCACCCACAGATCCGTTTCGAACAACCAGCCCGGCAGGTAGGCGACGAAGGTCAGCGCGATCACGGCGCCGCCCGGCGCCAACAGATCGTGCCAGGGACGCCCGCTCGTCGGGGCAAGGGTGCCCGGCGCGGGTAGAAACCCACCATCGATCCGCGTCAAGGCCAGCGCGGCGACCGCCGCCACGGCGAGCACATAGAAGGCCACCACCACGTATTGGAGCTTGTCCGTCGCCACCACCGCCCGAAATCCGCCGAGGGTGGCATAGGCCGCCACCAGCAGGGTGATGCCGCCGATCAGCAGCGGCACGGGCACGCCGAGGCCCGGCGCCAGGAGCGAAGCGGCGACGTAGATTTCCGCGCCGCCCCAGATCAAGAAAACCGCCGCCACGGCGAAAGCCACCGCCCGGCGGGCGACGGGACCGAATCGCTCCCCCACCATCTCCGGCTGGCTGAAGGACGGCAGGTCGCGGTAGCGCCGGGCGAGCCACCAGATTCCCAACAGGCTGAGCAGCCACGGCAGGGTGATCAGCCACAGGGCGCCGAGGCCCCAGCCGTAGAAAAGCTGCGCCGCGTAAACGCAGGACCAGGAGACGGACATGAAACCCGCCGAGATCGACAGCCCGACGGAACCGGCGCCGAGACTGCGGCCGGCGGTCCAGAACTCGGCCCCCTGCTCACGGTCGGCGGTGGCCCGGCCGGCCCGCCAGCCGAGCCACAGAGCCGCCAGGGCGTAGGCGCCAAGGGCAAGCCAGAGGGTCATAGATCAGTGGCCGGACGTGGGGTCGGAGGAATCTTCGGAGGTCTCCGGCCCTCGGTCCGCCGCGCCGCCGCGAAGCCCGGCGTACACCGCCGACAATCCCTCGTCGCCGACGGCCAGGATCGGCAGCAAACCTCGCCGGTGATCCCAATACGGCGTGCGCCGATACCACCACTCCCAGCGCGCCCAGGGGTTGCTGGCGAAGGCTTCGTCTTCGAGGGCCTTCTGCCACTCGGCGGCGATCGCTGGATCGGTGAGCATTTCCTCGACCAGCGGTTCCAGCACCCGGGGATCGATGTATTCCTTGCGCTCGAGAGCGGTGGAGAGATACCCCCAGGCGAAAAGGGAATCCGGCGCTTGCGGTTCGAGGAGCTGCACGGCCACTTCAAAATCGCGCTGATCGGCGGGCACCCACAAGGTGCCGGCGGGTACTTCGAAGGACTCGGATCGGCGCTCGATCTCCGCCTCGACGCGGGTTTGGCCCTGATAGGGGTTGTCGGCGAAGGTGGGATTCGTCGCCCGCAGAGTCTCCGCCGGCACGACCGCCGCGCGGCGCAGCCGGTCCAAACGCAGGCCGTGGCCGGTGAGGCGCTCTTCGATCCGCGGCCAGCCGGGCAGGATCAGGTATCCGCGCGGCCGGTCCGCCGTCACCGCCGGCTCGGACAGATGGACCCACGGTACTTCGATCAGCCTCTCAGCCTCGCGATCGTAGTGGACGATGGGAACACCCATCGCCTTGGAAGGCTTTGCCGTCCAGTCGTACACCGGAAACTCGATCGTGTCCGGCTCCGCCTGGTCGCGCCAGGCGATGACGATGGGCGACGGTTCGGCCCCGGCCCGGCCGCGCTCCACGGTCAGCCGCTCCGCCCGATCCACCGCCGCCACCAACTGCCGGCCGGAGCGGCCGATCGCTTCGAGCAACGCCACCATGAACTGGTAGTTGGCGAGAACCCGATCGCGATACGGCTTGTAGGCGTGGTTCTCGACCAGAATCGACGGGCGATGGCGCAGCGGCCAGTAGCCGGTAGCGAAGCGTGGCTCGGCCACCCGGCTGGAAAAACCCTTTGATGGGTCCGACGGATCGCGCAGCGAGACGTAGGGCCCCACCCGAAAACCGTTCACCTTCGTCTTGTGAACCACCTGCGGCATCTGCTCCACCAGCCACTCCCCCACCGGCGGCGCCACCTGCGGCGCCTCGACCACCGACCAGGTGAGCACCCAGGCGTGGTCCGAGCCGTTGGTCACGTGGTTGTCAATGTGGAGATGCGGCCGCCAGGTGTTGATCAGGCCGATCAAGGCTCGGGCCTCAGGGGTTTCGAGCTTGAGATGATCGCGGTTGAGATCGTAGCCCGCCGCGCTGGTGCGGAAGCCCATGCCTTCGACCGGGCCGTTCTGGTTCGCTCGGTTGAAGGGCGAGACCCGCTCGTGCCCGTCCACGTTATAGACCGGGATCACCAACAATGTACCGATGGCGGAACGCAGGGCATCGGCCTCCTCGTAGCCGAGTACGAGCTTTCGAAGCAGCAACAAGCTGGCGTCCTTGCCGTCGATCTCACCGCCGTGAATGCCGTTCTGCACCATCACCACGGGCTTGCCGGTGCGTCCAGCGGCCGCCGGTGTGAAGGCTCCCGTGGCGGAGTACTTGGCGAGCCACATGGCGCGTCCCTCAGCGGAGGTGCCGAAGACTTCGAGTTCGAGCTGCGGCGACCGGGCGGCCAGGCGCTTGAGCCAATCGATCGTCTCTTGGTAGCTGCCGGTAGCCCGGTAGTCCGAGCGCTCGGCGACGGTTCGCCATTCTTGCCATTTCTCTTCCGGCGGGAAGTCATGGGGCGATCCGGACGCGACAACCGATCCCAGAGCCACCACGGCCCCCATGAGCAGCAAGCTCGTTCGGCGAAATACCTGTCTCATCTCACTCCCCTCCTACGAGTTGATCCGCCCGGCGGCCCAGCGGCGCAGCAGGCGCCGCAGGCTGAAGCGGCGACCGACGCCGGCGGAGCGCCGCTCCAGCAGCGACATCTCTACACCCTGCTCGCCGAGGATACGCCGAGTGTCCTCGCCGAGGGAGGGCACCCGATCCGCGGCGCGCGGCCGAAAGCCGTCGAAACGCACCGGAAAGGCCAGGCTCGGCCGGCCGGCGGCCGATTGGTGCAGCACCCCCTGGTGTTGCGCTTGCGGATGGCGCGCCGCCTCGGCGGCGGAGCGAACGGCCTCGATCGGCAGGTCTTCGGCCGCGGCGAGGGCGGTCCATTCGGCCAGATCCCGCCCTCCGAAGATCTCGGCCACTACCCGCTGGAGATCGCCATCGCCCATCCCTTCCAGGTGGCGGCCACGCAACTCTTCCCGGCCGACGGCGCGGCAGAAGCGGTTCCAAAAGTGCCGTTCCAGAGCACCGAGGGCGAGCCAGCGATCGTCGCGCGTTCGATAGACGCCGTAGCAGGCCAGGGCGCCGGTGAGGGGCAGTTCTTCGCCGAGACCCCGAGGGCGGCCGGCGTTCTCGGCCCAGGCCAGGAGATTGCCGTGGACGGCGGCGTCATAGAGCGAAGCATCGAGGCGGGCGCCGGCGCCGCTCCGGTCGCGCTCGTGGAGGGCGGCGAGGATCGCCGCCACGGCGCCCCAGGCGCCGAGCAGGTCGGCGGTCGGCAGGACCGGTGGCGCCAAGGTCGGAGCGAGGGCGCCGGCCGCCGCCTGGTAGGTGAGATCGTGTCCCGCCCGTTCCGCCCAGGGGCCGCTCGCGCCCCATCCGGTCAGCGAGCAGTGGATGAGGCGCGGAAAGCGCTCCCGCAGCCGCTCCGGGGCGAGGTCCAGCCGGGTCAAGGTGCCGGGGCGGAAGTTGTCGAGCAGGACGTCCGCCTCGTCGAGCAGGCGTTCGAGGACTTCCCGGGCGCCGGAACTCTTCAAGTCGAGGGCGATGCTCTCGACCCCCGCCAGCAGGAGACCGGCGAGGGTACCCTCGCCGCCTTCGAAGGGGGGAACGAGCCGCACCGGGTCGCCCAGGCGCGGCTCTTCGACCTTCAGCACCCGCGCCCCCAGATCCGCCAGCAGGCGGGAGGTCAGGGGACCCGGCAGTAACCGGCTGAGATCGACGACGCGCAGGTCGCGGAGGGGCGATGCGGTCATCGAGTTCCGGGAGGTGGCTACTCGCGTTCGACCACCGCCGCGAATCCGGTGCCGCCGGCGGCGCAGACGGTCATCAGGCCGAGGTTCTCACCGCGCTGCTTCAGCTCGTGGAGGAGCTGCATGGTCACCCGGGCGCCGGTGGCGCCGAAGGGGTGGCCGATGGAGATGGACCCGCCGGTGACGTTGAAGCGGTCGAGGTCCACCTCTCCCAGCGGCGCCTTGCGGCCGAGTTCGTGAGCGGCGAACTTCTTGGAGGCAAAAGCCTTCAGGTTGGAGAGGATCTGTGCCGCGAAGGCTTCGTGCATCTCCACCAGATCCATGTCCGAGAGTTTGACGCCGGCGGCGTCCAGCGCCATCGGCGCCGCATAGGCCGGACCCTGGAGGAGCTGCTCGCTCGGATCGACGGCGGCGAAGGCGAAGGACCGCAGGTAACCCAACGGCTCGTAGCCCAGCGCTTTGGCCTTCTTCTCGGACATCAGCAGCACCGCCGCGGCGCCGTCCGTCAGGGGGCTGGAGTTGCCCGCCGTCAGGGTGCCGTAGCGCTTGTCGAACACCGGCCGCAAACCCGCCAGCTTCTCCATCGAGGTGTCGATGCGGATGCCGTTGTCGGCGCTCACCGGTTCGGAGTACTCCGGCGGCGGGAAAGTGACGGCGATCTGCTCGGCGAAGCGCCCGTCTTCTTGGGCAGCGGCGGCCCGCTGGTGCGACATCAGGGCGATCTCGTCCTGGGCGCGGCGGGAGATGTCGTTTTCCTTCGCCATCTTCTCCGCCGACTGGCCCATCGACAGCCCGGTGGTGTACTCGGCGATGGCCGGCGCAATGGGGGCCAAATCCTTTGGCCGCAGCTTGGCGAGAATCGCCGCCCGGTCGCCCATCGACTTGGCCTTCGACAGCTCCATGAAGCGGTGGGCCGCCTCCGTGGAGAACCGAATCGGCACATTCGACAGGGATTCGGCGCCGCCGGCCAGCACGACGTCCGCCTCGCCCTTCAAGATCGCTTCGGCGCCGAAGGCGATGGCGCGGTTCGACGAGGCGCAGGCCAGGCTGACGGTGGTTCCCGTGACGTGCATTGGCAAGGAGGTGCGGAAGATCACCTCGCGGCCCAGGTTGGGCGCTTGGAGGGACGGCACCACCACCCCGAAGACCGACAGCTCGATCTCTTCCGGATCGATCGCCGTTTTGGCGATCAGGTCCGCCGTGGCGACCCCGGCCAGATCCGTCACGTCCATGTTCTGGAACAGGGTGCCGGAGCGCACGAAGGGCGTGCGGCTGCCGGCGACGACGGCGACCCGACCGCCGGGTCCCTTGAGCTTGTCGGTCTTGGTGGCCCGCTTCTTGGGCGCGGCGTCGGGACCGTGGGTCCACACCGTGTCGGCGCGGCCGGTGATT
This sequence comes from Acidobacteriota bacterium, assembly GCA_039030395.1. NCBI lineage: Bacteria > Pseudomonadati > Acidobacteriota > Acidobacteriota bacterium. The sequence continues at coordinate 49,830 of JBCCEF010000017.1, read as the reverse complement.
TCTTCCAGCGCCGTCGCTTCGTTGGGCGACGGTAGGGGCGAGGGATGGGTAGTGATCGGTTCTGCCATGGGGCTTCTAACCTCCTAGCCTGCAATTCTCACCGGCGACCGTAGCGAGAGGCCGTAGGGTGCTGAAGATGCAAGGCATCCGCGGGTTCTGTGACGAAGGCGTACTTGTAGTACGTCGAGGAGCAGGTTCTGTGAACAACGCAGCAGATTCAGTGACATACGGACTCGCAGTAGGTTGCCGGTGAGAAACGTAGGCTGTTTGTGGCGGCGATCTTACCGCACTGCGGCGTAGCCGGTGCGCCGGTCGACGGAGGCCGCATTCGAGCGGGTGGAACCGCCCCGTTCAGCTCGGCAGACGGGCCACGGAGACGCCGAATTGCCGCCAGCGATCTTGCCTCCACGGCCCCTGCCCCACCGCCACGATCGCCCGCAGGCGCCTCAAGGGATGGCGCCGGCCGGGCCGGCGCGAGCCCTCCGGCAGAGCCGCCTCCAGAGCCTCCACCTGGTCCCGGCGACCCCAGAACACCGTCGGCCGAGCCCACAGGACCGCCGGGAGAAAGAGCGCCGGATCCCGCTCCAGCAGCAGCGCCGCGCCGCTCAGCAGCGACCAGGCGAGGCCACCGGCGCTGGTTTCTTCGGACAGCGGATCGGCCAGCACCAGGACATCGCGAATTTCCTTCGCTGGCGTCAGGTCGAGAGCCACGGCCCTTGCCAGGGCCCTGCCGAGGAGGGACCCGCCGCCCGCCGGCGCCGGGGGCTGGCCCGCGCCGTCGAGGGCGATCGTCCGGGCCACCGAAGCGGGAGACAAACGATCGTCGGAAGCCGCCCCTTCACCCTCCCCGCCGCTGTCCTGGGAGAGCGGCTCGGCAGCCGTTTCGACGCGCTGCGTCATCGCTCGCCAGGAGTACCAGCGCCAGTCGGCGCCATGGCGATAGAAAGTCCAGGGGGATTCCGGCCGGCGGGCGGCATGGCCCGTCAGCAGGTCGCGGCAGGAGGGGGACAGAACGAATCCGGAAGGTGCGGTGGACTGCGGAACAGACCGGCTAGGTAGTAAGGGATTCGAAGGCCGAGCGGATTTTCTTCTCGATCACCGGCCGCATCATCGCCGCCGGCCCCTTCAAGTCCGCCAAACCGACGAGTTTGCCGTCGTCGAACACCACGGTGCCCTTGGCGCCGGGTCCCGACAGGTGGAGCACCTCTCCCTGCCAGCTACGCTGCAGCATGCCGCCGGGGAATTGCTCGTGGAGCGCCTTGTCCAACACCGGGCGGGCCTCGGCCATCGAGTCAAAGCGCGTTGCGATCTCGATCTTCAGCTCACTCATGGGGCGGAAGATACCACAATGAAAGCGTTTACTTGATAGCCTGCAACGGTGAAAAGTCCTCTGCCGCCGAGCCCCTTCCGAATCCGTCTGCGGCGCATTCTCATCGCTGGCTTGATCATTCTGGCGCCCGTGGCCATCACCCTCTGGGTGCTGGTCCAGCTTTTCCAGATCATGGACGGCATCTTCGCGCCGCTGGTGGATCAGGTGCTGCGGCGTACCTTCGATCAACCGGACCTCCACGTCCCCGGCGTCGGGCTGCTCCTGACCCTGCTGGTGATCCTCGCCCTCGGCTGGCTCTCCACCCACGTTGGCGGCCGGCGGATCCTGAGATTCTTCGAGCGCATCCTGTTCCGCATCCCGGTGGCCCGCACCATCTACGGTTCGACCAAAGGCATCCTGCAGGCGGTCTCCCGCGAGAAGGCCGAGTCCTTCAAGCGGGTAGTGTTGATCGAGTATCCGAAGAAAGATCTCTTCGCCATCGCTTTCGTCACCGGCGGCACCCGTTGGGGACGGATCGACGACCGGCTGGAGGATCTGCTGCTGGTGTTCGTGCCCACCACACCGAACCCCACCAGCGGTTTCCTGCTGTTGGTTCCGCGGCAGGAGGCCGTTGAGTTGCCGATCACCGTCGAAGAGGGCATTCGGATGGTGATCTCCGGCGGCATTCTCCTGCCCCGCCTGCGCCGATCTGGCACCCCGACGGCCACGGATCCGCCGACGGAATCCCGCGGACTGGGGCCACGGACCGACAACGACGCCACCAATCCGCCCATTCCGCCGCCCGGCGAGCCCTGAGCTGGATCCACCGGCACGTAGCGGAACAGAATCTGCACCGGAGACCGAAAGAGGTTTTCGACCATGCATCGCCCTCCCCCCAGCCGTCGCCGTCAGCACACCCCCTGGCGACCCTTCGTCATTCCACATCTAGCGCTCTGGCTGCTCTCGGCGGGCCTTGTGCCGGCCCCGGCCGCAGCGCAAAAGATCGCCGATGCCAAGCTCTATGCGGAAAGCCTGGAATTCGCCTCCAAGGTGTTCGAGGAATACGGCGAGTGGGACAACCCGGAAGCCCTGCGGCGGGTGGCGGACATCGGCTACCGGGTAGCTCAGGAATCGGGCTACGAGGGCTACCCGCTGACCTTTCATCTGGTCGACATGCCGGAGCCCAACGCCTTTGCCCTGCCGGCGGGGCACATCTTCGTCACCCGCGGGATGCTCGACCTCGATCTGACGGACGACATGCTGGCCGCCCTGATGGGCCACGAAATCGGCCACGTGGTGTTCGAACACCACTTGAAGATGAAGCGCCGCGCCACCCTCATGTCGGTGCTGTCATCGGCCCTACTGATCGGCGTGGCGGTGGGCGCGTCGGAGAGCGGCAGCCGCGAGGTGCCGAGCGGCCCCTACCGCTCGCCGGAACCCTACGGCTCCGGCGACCGCATCCAGGGAGCCGCCGCCGCGGGGTTGATCGTCAATGAACTCCTGCTGCGCAGCTTCAGCCGCGAGCACGAAGATCAGTCCGACGAAGAGGGCCAGCGCTGGGCCGCCGCCGCGGGCTATTCGCCGAACGGCACCCGCGCCCTGATGGAGCGCATGAGTTCGCGCATTCCGCAGGCCGAGAAATATGGCTACTGGCACACGCACCCCTTCTTCTCGGATCGGGTGCGCGCCGCCGGCGCGCGGGAGGACTTGCTCAAGCGGCAACCGCCGAGCGATGCCGCGGAGTTCCGCCGCCGCACCCAGGCGGCCCTGGTCGCCGAGATCGAAAAGCTCACCCCGGCGGCCGCTACGCCGAGAGCCGGTGGTGCGCGGCGACCACCGTCGGATTCCACCACCGACAAGGCCAACCCGGCGTTGATCCCGTTGCTGCGCCTGGAAGCCCTCACCGCCTGGCCGGTCGGCCCGGCGGCCGAGAAGATTCGCTTCGACACCCTGCACGAGCTGCGCGCCACCGAGCTGGCAAGGGCCGACATCGAAAGGGACTACGGTCGCCTGCTCGCCGCCTACCACGAGCAGATCGACGAGGTGGCAGAGCTGTCCCCCCGCAGCACGGCCCTGCCTCCGATGCAGGCCGAGCGCGACGCCCTCGACCGCGAGCGTCGCGCCCTATACCCGAAGGCACGGGACATTTTGGCCGGCGACGTCTTCGAAACGGCGTTCCTGGAGCGCTTCCTGAGCAACTTCCCGGACGCTCCGGAGGTTCCCAAGGCCGCCCTCGCCCTCGGCGAATCACACAGCCGGCTGGGCAACCAGACGGAGGCGGTGGGGCGATTTCTCCAGAGCTGGAGGGCCGCGCCGGAAAGTTCCGAAGGCCAGCGGGCAGCCGCCGGTCTGCGGAATCTGACACCGTACCTCGAACAGCTCTCGGCCCTTGAACAGCTCGTTCAGCAGACCGACGACAAAGCCCTCGCGGCGTTGGCCTCGCAGCGGCTCGACGAAATCGCCGGCCATTTCACCGAGATCGACAACGGGGCCGAGTACCTGCGCCGCTTCCCGGCAGGCAGCCGCACGGAGCCCGTCGCCGAGCGGGTGGATGCCCTCGCCGACAAGCTCTACGCCGAGGTCGTCCTCTACCAAGCCCTGGGCGACAACGTGAAAGCCCTGGAGCGCATTCAGAAGATCCTCGCCCACGCTCCGCGCTCCCACGCCGCCGAACAACTGCGCGACCAGGCGGCCAAGGAAAGCCCGTCCTAGCAGCCCGTGGTGATAGTCGGGCGTTCCCTGCACCCTCGACGGGGGAGTCCAAGAGGGAGGACAGCGGCGTCCTCCGGACAGGTCAACACGGCGCCCGATAGGGGTCTCCGCCGCCGACTTTCGGCCGATTTTCCACCGCTCGGCGGACCTGGCACCGGCCTTGCTCTAGACCCTGTCGAAGCGCAAGACCGGGGCCGCCGAGAGCGGTGCTAGAATTGGGTCAGCAGGCTCATCAATGATTCGCTTCCGCCCCATCCCAAGCCCAATTTCGCTGCTGGCGGCGGTCCTGGTTTTCGTTTCAATCTGCACCCCTCTTCAAGCTGACGACGTCTACCTCACCAACGGCCGCGTCTTCGAAGACGTGGTCGCCGAACGGCGTGGCGGTGAAGTGGCGATTGCCCTGTCCTACGGCGGCGAGATCGTGCTGCCCGAAAGCAAGATTCTGCGCATCGAAGACGGCCGCGCCAGTTTCCAGGACTACCGCGATCGCGAGCGGGCGCTCCTCCGCCATCGCGAAGCCAGCGCCGCCGACTGGCTGGAACTGGCCCTCTGGGCGCGCGACCAGGAATACGCGCCGGGAGTCCGCCGGGCCGCCGTGCGCGCCAGCCGCCACGATCCCGACTTGCCCGGGCTCAGGCCGATATTGAGTGAGTTGGGAATGGTGCGGGCGGAAGATGGCGACTGGGTGACGCCGGACGAGCGCAACCGCCGCCGGGGGCTGGTCTCCTCCAACGGCGAGTGGATTTCGCGACAGGAAGCGGAGCGCCGAGCCCGGGAGGCCCAGCAGCGCGCCGCCGATGCCCGGCGCGAACGCCTCCTCCACCGCCTCGCCGAGATCGAGGTCCAGCGTCAGGTTTTGGAAACCGCGCGCCGCGCCGCACCGCCGCCGGTCACCGTGGTGCAGACCGTGCCGCAGCAGCTCGGCACCGCCGTCTGGGGACCGACGTTCTTCTACCGGCCGAATCCAGCGCCCCGCGCGGCAGCCCCGAGAACACACGACCCCTACGCCCCGCCGCCACCGACCGCCTCCACCCCGGAGCGCAACTATGGCCGCTCTCAGCGGGTCATTCCCGGTCGCCTGAATCCCGGAGTCTCTTCCCCTCCAGGTTCTCTCGGCAACAGCTACCCGTAGGACCCCGTATCAGAAGTTCCGCCCGAGACCGAACACTAGCAGCCCAATCGAAAACGTAACTTTCAGCGTTTTTCACGCAACAAAGTTCAACCCTGGTGCGTAAGGAAGAGGTGTAGGCCGGGACGCGCAAGCGATCCGTTTCCTACCGCATAACCTCCTTGGCAAACGGGGCGTCCTGCGCCCCGTTATTTTTTTGCTGGCACCCTTCGGTCGCCCGTGGGGAGAGTTGTTGAGTACACTCTCCGCTTCCGTCCAATCCACGGCGATTCGACCATGACCGGCATCTTCAAGCTCTACCGCGACGCCTTCCGCGGCATCCCGCGCGATGTGTGGCTGTTTTCGGTGGTCGCCTTTGTCAATCGTGTGGGCACCATGGTGCTTCCCTTCCTGGTGCTCTACCTCACCCAGGAACGCGGCTTCTCACCGGTACTCGCCGGCGCCGTGATCAGCCTCTACGGAGTGGGCAGCGTAGCGGGCACCTTGGGCGGCGGCTGGCTTTCGGACCGCATCGACCCGGTGCGCCTGCAGGTTCTCACCCTCACCGCCGCGGCGGTGCTGTTCACCCTTCTCGGCTGGCTGCGCGGCCCCGTCGCCATCGCCTGCGGGACACTCGCCGTGGGGTTTGCCGCCGAGTGCTTCCGGCCGGCCAACTCACTGGCCATTGCCCAGGCGAGCGGACCCGAGGACAAGGTGCGCTCCTTCGCTCTACGGCGGCTGGCGCTGAACCTCGGCATGACCTTCGGCCCGGCCATCGGCGGCGTTCTGGCGGTGCGGAACTACGCCTGGCTGTTTCCGGTAGACGGCTTCACCTGCCTGATGGCGACGATCCCCCTGTGGCTCCTCCTGCGGCGGCGAGCGGACCTGGGGAACGTCGATCCCCAAGCCTTGCCGCGTAACGAGCAGCCCTCTTCCGAGGAACAGAGCCCGGCCGACGCCGCCGTCCGCAGCCCTTGGCGTGACGGGCCATTCCTGGCGGTGGCGGGCCTCTCGACCCTTTCGGCCCTGCTGCTGTTTCAGCTCTGGGCGGCGTGGCCCCTCGCCCTGCATGGCACCTACCGCATGGCGGAGGATCAGATCGGGTTGCTGATGGCGATCAACACCCTGGTGATCGTGGCGTTGGAGATGGCCCTCGCCCAGTGGCTCAAGGACCGCGCCCCCCTGCGCGTGGCGGCCGTCGGCGCACTGCTTCTCGGTCTCGGGGTGGGCGGCATCCTTTGGGGTTCGACGATCGGATTCGCGGTTCTGCTGGTGGTGGTGTGGACCTTCGGCGAGATGCTCCTATTCCCCTTCCTCGAAGGCTTCGTCGCCCACCGCGCTCAGGGGCCCATGGCCGGACGCTTCATGGGGATCTTCGCCTCGTCGTTCTCCGTCGCCTTCGTCCTCGCTCCGGGACTCGGCACCTGGATCTACACCCACTGGGGACCGGCCTACCTGTGGCACGGCTGTTCGGTGATGGCGGTGCTGCTGTGCCTGCTGTTCCTGCGGGTCGCCCGGCGGCTGGAGCGGCCGCGGGTGGGCACTGCTGCCTCACCGCAAGCCGCACGCTAGCTGTTTTCGCAAGGGGGATGGGCGCCCCCTCAGCCGAAGAGAAATTCCCCTTCGGCTTCACCCCAACCTCGGCGCCTTTCTCGCCCTTCGGGCTCGCGGCCAGCTCCCTGTTAGTCTTCGCACACCGACCCATTCTTGGAGGATTTCCCATGGCCCTTCGCGGACTGATCAAACTCCTCATCCTGGCGGCCCTGCTCTACTTCGGCATCACGGAGGTTTGGCCGTGGGCCCAGGCCAAGATCCTGAACACCGGTTCCTCCATCGCCGGCACGGCGACCGGGGGCGACAACAGCGCCGGCTCGGCCTGCGTCGCCGAGGCCCGCTCCGCCAGCCAGGCGCTGGCCGACGGCGCCCGCGCCTTCCGTTCGCCGCCCTACGACCTGGCCGCTTGGTCGTCCACCGTCTCCAGCGTCTCCTCGCGCCTCTCCCGCGCCGAAAGCGCTTGCCGCTGTGACCTGGAATCGTGCCGCGCCGGCGCCGAAGCGGTCACCGAGCTGCGCGCCCTGCTCACCACCTTCGACGGCATGGTGCGCGGCGACGGCAGCTTCAGCAACCCGGCCAGCCAGCGCGAACGGGCCGACGACCTGCTGAACGAAGCCCAGATGCTGGCGCGCCAGGGGCGGTAGGGCTCACCACCGGAACTTCGTTTCGGCGGCCCGGGCGGCTAGAAAATCCATCAGCTCCCGCGCCCGCTCCGCCGGCAAGTAGCGGATGTGCAGCCGCTGCAGCGAGGAGCCGGCTCCGGCGGTGTCGATCTGTAGATCGCGCATCTGCCAGCGGCGGTCGAAGGGCGACTCCGTCAGGCTCACCGCCTGGATCTTGCTGTAGCGCGCCAGGCTGATACGCCGGGACCACCAGCCGCTGCGGTAAAACACCCGATCGTCCGTGCAGGCATAGCCCCGGCGGATGGACTCGCGGAAGGCGTCGACCACCACCAAAGCGAGAATCGGCACCGTCGCCAGCAGGGTCCACGGCGACACGAAATACACCAGCGCGGCGCTCGGCGGCAGAGTCACGAACAGGCCGCGGCGCAGCAGACGGGTGGTGGCCCGGGGATCGATGCGCTGCCACTCGGTGTTCTCCAGATCCACCCCCGGCTCGACCTCCGCCAGGAAGTCCGGCAACGACTCCCGGGAGATCAACGGCGCCAGGTTCTGGCGGCCGGATCCCCCGCTCTCCTCGGACGAACCGCCGGCGGTATCGGCGCTCACCTCGAGGCGGCCGAAGAGGCGATGGAGGATCTTTTCGCGCAGGGTCAGCACCTGGATGCGGTGCAGCGGCACGGTGGTGGACACCTGGGTCAGCAGGCCACCGCGCGACCGCAACTCGCGGCCCACCTTCTGCAGGCGATAGCCCCACAGTTTGACTACCGACCACACGATCGACAGCAGGCGGATAGCCACCACCAGCGTCACCAGCAGGGAGATCGCCACCGCTACCGCGCGCATCGTCCCGGCATCCTGCGCCTGGGCCCAGAGTTGCCGCGGATCGAAACCGAGGCGGTCCAGCAGATCGAACTGCCAGAGCAGGCCGAGGAAAGCGCCCACCACCAGCATCCCGCGGTTGTCGATCAGACCGTGCAGCACGAGGTCTCCCGGCGACATCGCCAGCAGCACCCGGCCCGGCAATTCCTCTTCCGCCATCGCCGCCGCGTCGTCGGCTTCCGCCGCGGCGGCGGGCAGGGCGGCCTTGGCCCGCCGAATGCGCTGCCGCATCTCCTCCAGAGCCTCCACCGACAGCACCTTGAGACTCGCCTCGGGCTCCTGACCGCCGGCCGTCTCCACCCGCACTTCGGCCACCCGCAACATGCGATGGAGCGGGTTCTGCACCGAGCCGATATTGTGGATGCGGCTGTACGGGATATGCCGCTGGTTGCGGAACAGCACCCCCTTGCGGATCACCAGCTCCGCATCGTGAAAGGCGTAGCGATAGGTCAGGTAGCGGAAGATCGCGCCGAAGGTGTAAGGGATGATGAAGATCATGATCCACGCTTCATAGCGACTACCGCCGCGCGCCGCGAACAGCACGAAGAGGCCCGGCAGAATGAGCGATTTGACGCCCGACAGCAGCAAAAACAGGATCGAACTCGGATGCAGCCGCTTGTCTTTGACCGACGCCTCGGCAGCCACCGATTCGGAGATATTGGGCAGTGTTTCGGGCCCTGGCGCGGGCAAGGGGATGTCGCCGGGCTGGGGCTCGCCGGCTGGCGAGACGCCCTCTCCGCCTCGAGGGTCAGACGCCATCGTCTTCGTCCACCTCCACCAGATGGTCTCGAATCACCGACGCCGTGTCGTGGGCGAGGCCCGGCAGGCCGATGCGCGAATGGTCCGTGCCGGCGGTGTGGATGAGGAGGGTACCCAAGCCGAAGCTCCGCTCGATGGGCCCCTGGGAAACGTCCGTGTGCTGCACCCGTGAACGCGGCACCGTCACCACCTCCCGCCACAACACCCCGCGGCGGATCTCCAGATCCCGCTCGCTCAGCCGGTAGGCGGCCCGGCGCCAACTCAGCGCCGGCCAGAGGTGCGCCTGCACGGCCATCAGCACCACCCACAGGGCCCCGGCACCGACCACCGTGACGAGAATCCACGGGGCGGGGCCGGAGAGGGTCAAGATCAAGGTGGCGATGATCCAGAGCACCAAATAGACCGCCACCCGAATCCAACCGAACACCCGGCGCATCGAAATCCACCGCGGATCGAGCTTCTGGAGACCAGCGGGCAAGGCCGTTGACGAGCCTTCGCCCGCCGCCGCCGGCAGCGGCGGCGGCGGCGGTGCCGAGGGTGAGGGGGCGGCGGGTGGGGATTCGAGGGGGTCGCTGCCGATCTCGTCCATGGGATTCAGCATAGCAAGCAAGACTCCGCCGGGCGTTTGCGACCGGTTTCGGGCGGCGCGACGCTCGCCGCACCGGTTCGTCGACTTCCGCTACGCCAAGTTCTTCGTCAAGAGCCGGCCGAACCGGATAGCATCGACCGGTATGCGCATCGCGGTCATCGCCGACATCCACGGCAACGTTCCCGCTCTGGAAGCCGTCCTCGACCACCTCGTCGGTCGCGCGGTGGATGAAGTGCTGGTGGGCGGGGATCTGGTGGGCCGCGGCCCGGAGGGCGGTCGGGTGGTCCAGCGCATCGGCGAGCTGGGGTTCCCCACCATCGGTGGCAACCACGAGGAGTATCTGCTCGACTTTCGTCACGGGCGGGTGCCGGCCGAGTGGGACACCGCCGAAGAGTGGGACGCCGCCCGCTGGATGGCCGCCGAATTGTCCGACGACGACGTGCGGGCGATCGAATCCCTGCCCTTCTCCCTGAACCGCCCGGGCATGCGCCTGGTGCACGGCACGCCAAGTTCGAACCGCGACGGCATCGGCCCGTGGACCGGCGACGCGCTCCTCCGGCGCCACTGGGACGAAGTGCCCGAAACGCTGCTGGTGTGCGCCCACACCCACCGGCCGCTGGTACGCCGGGTGCCGAACGGGTTGGTGGTCAACGTCGGCTCCGTGGGCCTGCCCTTCAACGGCGACCATGCCGCCCAGTACGCCATCTTCGAGCGCCCGTCCGATGCTCCGGAGGGCGCCTGGAAGGTCGAACCGCAGCGCGTGCCCTACGATCTGGGGCGGACCTTCGCGGCCTACGAGCGGACCGGTTTTCTAGCCGCCGGCGGTATCACCGCGCGACTGCTGCGCCACGAACTGGAGCACGCCACTCCGCTGCTGGTGCCGTTTCTCGAATGGGCCCGGAGACGCGGCGTGACGCCCGCCTCAGATCGCCTTGACGAGTTCTTCACCTTTCATCGTCCCGGCGAATCGCTGCGCCACTTCTTCGAAAGACTGCATGCCCTGGAGGGCCAGGTGCAGAGCCCTCGAACCGGTCCCGCCTCCGGAGATCCCTGATGAAACCGATCCGTCTACGAAATATCGTTCTCGGGGTAGCGCAAGGCCTGCTGATCCTGCTCGCCCTCTACGGGGTGGTGCGCTTCTTCGAGTGGGACTTGCTGTACCTGATGAAAGACCGGCAAACCTCGCTGCCGGACACCGAGCCGATCGACTTCTCTCCGGCTCCCGACGCCACCCGCTGGCCGCTGCCTCAGCGTGGCCTGCGGCCGAAGAACGTCATTCTGTTTCTCGGCGACGGCATGGGCTTTTCGCAGGTGGCGGCGGCGCGGTTCGCTCTCCACGGCGCCCATCAAAAGCTCTTCTTCGAGCGCTTCCCGGTGGTTTCGCCGATGACCACCTTCGGGCCGGACAGCCTGTACACCGACTCCGCCGCCGGGGCGACGGCCCTGGCCACGGGCTTCAAGACCGATCCCGGAGCCATTGCCGTCGATCGAGCCGGCGCCCGGTTGCGTTCCCTCTTCGAAGCCGCCCAGGACCGGGGGTTGTCCACCGGCATCGTCACCGACTCCTACCTGTGGGACGCCAGCCCCAGTGCCTTCGCCATCCACAACAACAGCCGCAAGGCCTTCGACGAACTGGTGGCGGCCCTGGCGAAGTCCCGAGTGGACTGGATGGTGGGAACCACCGACGACCGCTACGACGCCATCGCTGCCCTCGATGCCCTGGACCAACCGGTGATCACCGACTGGCGGGATCTCACATCGAGCGGTGCGCAAGGCGAGCCGGTGATCGCCTTGTTCGATGAAGAAACGATCGCCGACCCAGAGCACGAGCCCAACCTGCCGGCGCTGACCGAACTCACCCTCCTACGCCTCAGCCGGAACCCACAAGGCTTCGTTGCCTTCATCGAAACGGAAGACCCCGACACCGGGTCGCACCGGCACGAACTCGACCGGGTGGTGCGCGGCGTCGGCCAGCTAGAAGAAGCGGTGCGACGGGCCGTCGTCTGGGCCGAGTCGGAAGCGACGATCCCGCAAGACCCGGCGCCGGCGACCGATGGCGATGAAAAACGCACCAGCGAGCCGGCGCGAGCGGGAACCCTCATCCTGGTGACCGCCGACCACGAGACCTCCGGACTCACCGTCGTCAGCGGCTCCGTTCGAAGGCCCCTCACGGTGCAGTGGGCAACCGACGGCCACACCGGCGAACCGGTGCCGCTCTACGCCTGGGGCCCCGGCGCCGAACGTTTCTCCGGCGCCCTGGACAACACCGAGATCGCCGGCATCCTGGCCGATCTGCTCGGCCTCGACTGGACCGCCGCGCGGTGAGGCGCTCGCTGGCCTTGGCGTTTCGCCCGGCGGTGGTGCGGCGGGGCCTCTTCTACGGCGTCTTCGTCGGCCTGATCCTCAACCTGATCAACCACGGCTCCGCCCTGCTGGCGGGCGATCTCACCCTCGACCGGGCGATCCGCATCGCCCTCACCTTCTGTGTTCCCTACCTGGTATCCACCGCTTCGAGCGTTGCCGCCCTCAAGGGTCAGGGCGAAGGAGAAAAGCGATCATGAGTCCCTCGGAGAACCACCCCGTCGTCGTCCTCACCGGTGCCTCGAGCGGCATCGGCGCCGCCACCGCCCACACCCTCGCTGAGGGAGGCTGCCGCCTGATGCTGGCCGCTCGCCGCGCGGATCGCCTGCGGGATCTCGCCGCTGAACTCGCCGACCAACACGGCGCCGAGGCCCTCTACCGGGCGACCGACGTCACCGACCGCGAGCAGGTGATGGCCCTGGCGGATGCGACCCGGAAGCACTTCGGCCGCATCGACGTGCTGATCAACAACGCCGGCGTCATGCCCCTGTCGCCGCTGGCGGCCGGCCACGTCGGCGAGTGGGAGCAGATGGTGGACGTCAACATCAAGGGTGTCCTTTGGGGGATCCACGCGGTCTTGGGCGACATGCTCGAGCAGAAGTCCGGCCACATCATCAACGTCGCTTCGGTGGCCGGCCACTGGGTCTACCCGGCTTTCTCCGTCTACAGCGCCACCAAATGGGCGGTCCGCGCGATCAGCGAAGGCCTGCGCCAGGAAACCCGCGGCAAGGTGCGGGTCACCATCATCTCCCCCGGCGCCGTCGCCACCGAGCTGACCGACTCGATCACCGACGAGGGGGTCATCGAGGCCTTCAAAAACGCCGACCTCACCCCGCTCGAGCCGGAAACCATCGCTCGCGCCATCCGCTGGGCGATCGAACAGCCGGCAGGGGTGGCCGTCAACGAGGTGATCGTGCGGCCTTCGGATCAGGAGCGGTAGAAGTTCTAGGAGCGGCCATCAGCTACTTGCACGGTTCGGCGGGCCGACCGAGGTCCCCAGGGCCCCCGGGGCCCCCGGTCGACTGGTTTCTTATCTTTGGATCGCAAACATAACGCTTGCGGTCCGCACCCGACCCTTCCGTCCATTCGAGAATGTAGACATAGTTGTAAGGGTGCGGGTTCGCATCCTCAATGGTCATCGTCCCGGGTCCGAAACTCAGGTAGGAAAACAGGTCATCCTGTTGCCACTCTTGGTTCCCATTTTCAGGCTGGTACCAAACACCAAGGTGGTGTGCATTGGCAAGGTGCCCCTCCGTGTATGAGTGCGTCCAGCGGAAGCCAATAAAAGTCCTAGTGTCACCTTTCTCCCAATCATTGAACTGAAATCTGATCGAGACGGGTTTCGTCTTGCCTGCGTCTATCGGGTCCTCAGATAGGAGAACAGGCTTCAAAGTGGCCCATCCACCGGAAGGGTCGGCCTGGACAGGCTGCTCCGGGGTGGTCGTGTCGGTGAATACTGTGACGGTGATCGGCTTTTCCATGCGACGTCTCCTATCGATGACAGACACGGGGCGGAATTGCCCTGCCTCCGGCAGGTCTTGCACGTAGCTGGGAAGCGGAGTAGTCATGGGGAGTCTTCCCTCGAAGGGAGACCGGTAGGGCTGACCGCCTCATGAACTCCCTTGGCCGGTCGCCCGGTCGATTCCGGCTCCTGCCAGAAAGAGCGGAAACCCGCAGCGGAGAGGGACATTGCGGCCGCCTCGGATTCTGCCGTCCGGCCGACGGCGGCAAGAGCTAGCGACCAAGGCGCGAGCAGTGCCGGAGAACGCGAGCCATCGACGGGCCCGTCCAGCAGTTCGATCGCTCGCTTCCACGTAGCCAGGGCTGCAGCGCTTTCCCCGGCGGCCCGCTGCAGCTCTCCCGCCACGACCAGCGCGTTCGCCAGATCTCCGAGCACGGCGAGGTCCGCCGGGGCCTCGCCGTGGAGTTCTTCGGTGATCTCGACGGCGCGGGCGACGGTCTCGAGCGGTGAGCGCGGCAAACCCAACCGCGAGGCCACACGGTAGGCAACGCCGAGGGTCTGTCGCGACAAACGGTCGGCTGGTGCGGCCGCAACCAGTTCTTCGAGAACAGCGGTCGCTTCGGACAGTTGCTCACGTACTCGGCCGCGGCCCTCCTCGGCGGCGAGGGGCTTCGACTGAGCCACCATTGCGGTCGCCAGAACACGTTGCCAGTCGCGGTTGGTGGGATCGGCAGATACCAGATCCTGAAGGGTGTCGATGGCAAGTTGACAGGTCTTGATGCTTTCCTCGCGAAATCCACGAATGACCGCGAGGTCGCCCTCGAGGACCACCGCTTGCGCCCACCAAAAACGCCGGATGGCATTGTCCGGCTCGGACTCCAGCAACACCGCACGCTGTTCCCTGCTTGCGCTGAAATATCCGTGCGAGCGCTCGAGCCATCCGAGCCGTCGGGCGGTCGTGCCGAGCCAGGAGTACGCATCGGCGAGATCCTCGATCAAGGTCGGGTCGTCGGGAGTCCGCTCGATCAAGCGCCGCAGGACTTCGACCTCTTCCTCGAAACCCTCCTCGGCCGCCGCCAGATCGCCGGCCTCGAGGGCCAGCACGGCCAGGTTGTGATGGGCATAGGCGGTTTCGAGCACCCAGTCATCGCGGTTGGCGTTGCGTGCCAGCAGCATCTCGCTGGTGTCCCGGTAGAACTCCAGCCACCGCCGGGCCTTTTCCCCGTCTAGGCGCCGCCAATGGACGTAACCGACCCAGTACTCGGCTTGACCGCGGTCGAACAGTGCATCCCCATCCTCCGGTCGGCGGGCGGCCAGCGCGGCGCTGTGACGATATGCCTCCTCGAAGGAGGTCAGCGCTTCGTCGTGAAGATTCTGAGAGAGACGCACCTCGCCGATCTGAGTGAGCGTCCTGGCACGGCTGAGAAGCTCGTCATCGGAGAGCTCTGACTCCGCAACCGAAGCGAAATATTCGAGTGCCGTGTCGCCGACATCGTCGAGCACATCGAGCCGACCCAATGGCGCGAGCTTGGTTCTCAGGTCGCCCAGCATGAAGGCGATCAGATCCTCCGCCTGCGTACGCCGCTGATCGGCAACGGCTCGCTCCCGGCGCAGGTCGAGGGTGTACTTGAGAGTTCCCAGGGCGAAGAGGGCGACCAGCGCCGCGCTCACCAACCATCGCAGGCGCCGTTTCGGTTTGGCCCGAATCCAGCGCAGCCGATCGACGACCATCGCCGCTGTCGGTCGAGTCCAAGCTCGCTGCGCGGTCAGTGCTTCGATGAGAGCCGCGAGATGGCGATCGACGCCCGATACCGGTCGCGTGGCGCCCCGGCGCGCGGCGTCGGCCAGGTCGGCGGGCGTCAGGTCCGAATCGTAGGGCGGCTCCCCGGTGAATAGCTCCTGCATCAGCAGGCCAAAGGAGTACATGTCGCTCGCCACGGAGGCGGGAGATCCCTCGATCTGCTCCGGACTCATCGCCGACAGGGTGCCCGCCAAGAGACCCGCAGCGGTACGAAACGGCACGGAGCGATCGAGGTCCTCCGTTTCGCGCAGCGGCGCCGCCGGGTCTCCCGCGGTTCCCAGGCCATCCTCGATCTCCTCCAATTCCAGCGAGCGTGCTAGACCGAAATCGAGGATCTTCGCCGTACCATCGGCGGCCAGCACGACATTCGACAGCTTGAGGTCACGGTGAACGATGCCTCTGGCGTGGGCGGCGGCCAGCGCATCGGCGACCTGCTCCGCAATGGAAAGGGCTTCGGCGTTCAACAGACCTGCCTCTCGAAGGCTCCGACCCTCGATCAGCTCGAGGACCAGAAAGTCTTCGTCCTCGCCTCGCAGGTAGTCGTGGATGCGACAGATGTTGGGATGGTCGAGGCTCGAAAGCATCCGCGCCTCACGCAAGAAGCGACGGCGGGCCGCGTCGCTCATTCTCTGGTCGTGGCGGATGGCCTTGAGCGCGACCTTGCGGCGCAGGACCGTGTCGACCGCGGCGTAGACCTCGCCCATGCCGCCGCGGCCGATCCGCTCACCGACTTCGAAATGAGCGATCCGATCGCCGTTCAAGGAAGGGCGCGCCCCCGCTTCGGGCGGCCCAAGCCCGGGCGACTCGCCCGTCAGCAAAGGGGGTTCGAGCCGGCCCGCACCGTTTCGCTCCGCCTCCAGAAGCCTCTGGACCTCACGGCCCAGCTCGGCGTCTTCGGCGGACAGAGCGGCGAGCAGCTCGTCGCGGTCTTGCGATGGCCGTTCGCAGGCCTCGGCGAAGGCCGCCATCACCTGGCCGAATCGCTCAGCGTCCACCGGAGCGGGTCTTCTCCGTCGCGTCCACCTTGTCAGCCGGCGCGAGTTCGGCCAACAGCCAGGCGCGCGCGGAGCGCCAGTCCCGCTTGACGGTTCGCGAAGACACACCGAGGAGGTCGGCCACCTCTTCCACCCCAAGGCCGGTGAAGTAGCGCATCTCGACCACCTGGAGCAACCGCTCGTCGAGAGCACCCAGCCGGGTGAGCGCCTCGTCCAGGGCCAGCACCTCGACATCGATGCCCGGGATCAAGACCTCCTCGTCGAGGAGCTGGTCCTTCTGCCCGGAGCCACGCTTGGCGGCACTCACTCTGCGCTGATGATCGACCAGGATGCGACGCATGGCACGGGCGGCGACGCGGAAGAAATGGGAGCGATCTACCCAGCTCACCGGCACCCCGTGGGTCAGACGCAGAAAGGCTTCGTGCACCAGGGCCGTGGGCTGCAGGGTGTGGTCCGCACGCTCACGCCGCATACAGGAGGCTGCCAGCCGGCGCAGCTCGTCATAGACAATCGCCAGAAGCTCGTCACGAGCCCTGGCGTCTCCGCCGGCCCAGCCTGCGAGAAGGCCGGTCAGCTCCTGAGAAGGCTCCGGCATCGTCCCCCCCTGCCGCGTACGCTCGACCGAACAGGCTGCCTCGGAGTCTGCGTACCAAATTGTTGATTTCGTCGGAGACCACTATAGCGCCGCCCTCGCGAGACCGGCAACCATCGCATGTTCCTCACGGCTGCACCCTTCGAAAGCCCTGCGCTCAGCGGCGTTCCAAGGGACTCCAAGAAAATCGTGTCCCCTCTTCAAGCTGGAGCCCGCTCTGCAAGATAGGAGGAGCCGAGCGTAGGCCGCACCCTTGAACCGTTGGCAATAACCTTGGAGAAGAGTATGTCTATCCTCAGCGATGCAGTAGAAGCCCTCGATCCAACGCCGGACAGAAAGACGGAGCTGACGTTGGCCCTCAACTTGCTAACCGAACTAGCAAAAAGCAACGTTAAGGCGTTCGAAGCGGAGGTCGATCTGAGTCACCGCACCGCAGGGACTCCCGAGAACAAGACCGCGCCCATCACCACCGTAGTCGCAAGACACTCAGAGTATCGAGCCTATGTCAAAGAAGACGTTGCAAAAATCGCAGAAGAAGTCGCAAGCGCCATCAAGAAGTTCGTATCCGGCGAACCGGACGCCATCATCGCCGGCATGGGCGATCTGGTCACAACGGCGATGGAGAGCCTCCTCGGCAGCGGCGAAGCCATCGAGGAGAGCTTCCAAAGCTACTACGTCACAGTTCAATCACGCGCTCTGGTTCGCTACGACATCTGTGCATGGAGGAGAACCGTCGAGGCGACTGGAATCACCTCGCAGATTGAAAGGGCTTCCGCCATCTTCGCGTGCAAGGCGAGCGTTGACGTGGGAGCTCTCGACCTGAACACCTTCTTGCTCGCATATCAAGATCAATTGAGCATGATGGGATTTCCGCGCGACGAGACCTTAAAGTACATTGACGAAGCCGAAAAGGTTTACCAGAAACTGAAGGGGGAGTCCTCGTCATCGGGCAGCCTCGAAAGGATCGCGGCAATCACTCCATCCGGGCTGAGGCCGAGTCGACCTGGTCAAATAGTGTTCACTTCGTCCTTGTGAGCGGCAGAGTCGCAGTAAGGATGTAGCCTCTGGCTACCAGCGCTGCTCGGTGCGCCGCCGCAGCCACACGGCGAAAGCGTTCATGCCGATCAGGAAGGCCAGGAGGCAGAGGATGGCCGCCGAGGTGCGTTCGACAAAGGCGCGCTCGGGGATGTCGGACCACAGGAAGATCTGGACCGGCAAGACAGTGGCCGGGTCGAGCGGACCGGAGGGCAGGTCGGCGATGAAGGCGACCATGCCGATCATCAAGAGCGGCGCCGTCTCGCCCAGGGCCTGGGCCATGCCGATGATGGTGCCGGTCAGGATGCCCGGCATGGCCAGCGGCAGCACGTGGTGCTGGATCACCTGGAGGGGGCTTGCGCCCAGGCCGTAGGCCGCCTCGCGGATCGACGGCGGCACCGATTTGATGGCCGTGCGGGAAGCGATGATGATGGTCGGCAGGGTCATCAGCGACAGCACCATGCCGCCCACCAGAGGCGCGGACCGCGGCAGGCCGAAGAAGTTAAGGAACACCGCCAGGCCAAGCAACCCGAAGACGATCGACGGCACCGCCGCCAAGTTGTTGATGTTGACTTCGATCAAATCTGTCAAACGGTTCTTGGGTGCGAACTCTTCCAGGTACACCGCCGCCGCCACGCCGATCGGGAAGGACAGCGCCAGGGTCACCAGCATGGTGATGCCGGAGCCGATGGCGGCACCCAGGATGCCCGCCATTTCCGGATCCCGCGAGTCACCGCCAGTGAAGAAGCGGGTGTTGAACTTCCTGGCGATGCGACCTTCCGCAGCCAGTTGGTCGACCCAGGCGATCTCCTGATCGGAGATGGTGCGATCATCTTCCGGCAGGTCGCGGGAGATGTGCCCTTTGATCAGCATGTCGACATCGTCCGAGGCGAGCAGCCATCGGCTGCTCCGCTCGCCGACCAGCGAAGGGTTCTCCATCACCTCGTCTCGCAGCTCGAACTCCGCGCCGCCGCTGATCAAGCCGTAGAGGGCGCGCCGTTCGCTACGGCCAGCGGGCTCGAACTGCGCTTTGAGGGGCTCGCGCCACAGGGCCGGAAAGTTCGCCGCACCGATCACCTCCGGATCGCCGCTACCGGCCGGGTCGAGGAGCTCCGGATCGAAGTACAGGTCTTCGAACAGGATTTCCGTCTGCAGGAAGGCGCTGTAGCCCTTGCGCAGGATGTCGCCGAAGAGCAGCAGCAGGAACAGCAGCGCGGCGCCGACCGCCAGGCCGCAGATCAGCCGGAATCGACGCTCCGCCGCGTAGCGCTTCTTCATCCGCGCCCGTAGGTTGTCGGTGGTCAGCAGCGGATGCCGTGTAGTAGTGACCGACGCGCCGCTAGCCTTCATTTTTCACCGCCTCACAGTAGATTGCGGATAACGAATGTACATTCAGGACCCTACGACCGAGCCCGAAGGGTGAGGCGGCGGCATCGCCGCCGAGGACGGGGTGAGCCCGAAAAGAGTCATCTTTTCGGGTGAGGGGGCGCCCAGCCCCCTCAAAGAAAACAACTAGCAGGGCAGCTGAAATCACAGGGCGAAGCCCTTTTTCTGCAACCTGCTAGTCATATTGCTCCCGATATCGTCTGACCACCCACAGGGCGATGACGTTGAACACCAGGGTCACGAGAAACAGCATCAATCCCAGGGCGAAGGCCGACAGGGTCTTGGCGCTGTCGAATTCCTGGTCGCCGACCAGCAGCGTCACGATCTGCACGGTGACGGTAGTGACCGCTTCCAGGGGATTGGCGGTGAGGTTCGCTGCCAGGCCGGCGGCCATTACCACGATCATCGTTTCGCCGACCGCCCGGGATACCGCCAGCAGCAGCCCACCGACGATGCCCGGTAGTGCCGCCGGGAAGACCACCCGACGAATGGTCTCGGACTGGGTGGCGCCGAGGCCATAGGACGCTTCGCGCAGGCCGCGGGGCACGGCGGTGATGACGTCGTCGGACAGGGACGAGACAAAGGGGATGATCATCACCCCCATCACCACACCGGCAGCGAGGGCGCTCTCGGAAGCGACGTCGAGACCGAGGCTTTCGCCGAAACCGCGGATCGCCGGCGCCACCGTCAAGGCGGCGAAGAAGCCGTAGACGACCGTCGGCACGCCGGCCAGAATCTCGAGCATCGGCTTCAGGAACTTGCGGGCGCGCTCACCGGCGTACTCGGCCATGTAAATAGCCGACAGCAAACCGGTGGGAGCCGCCACGAACATGGCGATGGCGCTGATCAGCAGGGTGCCGGTCAACAGCGGGATGGCGCCGAAGGCGCCGGTGGCGCCCACCTGGTCGGCCCGCAGGGCGATCTGCGGACTCCATTCGAGGCCGAAGAGGAAATCGGTGATCGGCACCCGCTGGAAGAAGCGGATGGACTCAAACAGCAGCGACAGGACGATGCCCAGGGTGGTGAGGATGGCGATCGTCGAACCGGCGAGGAGAAAGCCGCGCACCGCCTTTTCTACCCGGTGGATGGCCGCCAGGCGCGGCGAGATGCGCCGCCAAGCCCAGCCGAAGCCGACCAGCGCGAGCAGCGTGACGCAGGCGACCATCGACCAGAACGCCGTCCTGCGCAGGCGCAGATACTGATCCGCGGCGGACTGCATTTCGGGGCTCACCTCGCGGCTGACGATGTTGCCCGAGGCGAGATTCTTGACGTCGTTGATCAGCAGGCCGACGGCGGCCTCATCGGTTTCGAGGCCATGCTCCGCCAGGGAATCAATGGTCAAACGCTCCACCACCGCCGGTTCGATGGCGACCCAACCCAAGAGCAAAAGCAGCGTCGGCACCGCCACCCACAAGGCCGCATAGAGCCCGTAGTAGGCCGGCAGGGAGTGGAGCTGTTGGGAGGAGGAGAGGGCCTTTCTACGGCCCAGCCGATGAGCGACGACGGAGGCCGCCAAGACGATACCGACCAGCAGGAGAATTTTCATTCGGGAGGAAGGTTCCGGATCGGTCGTTTCGTCGCGGCGGCCTGGGTCGCCGAAGTCAGAGCACCACCAGGCGCCTGTTCGAGGCACGGCGGGTGATCTCGGACACCGAATCTACCTCACTTGCCGACGTTGTTCTTCAATACAGAGCCGGCCTGCTTGACCGTCGAGTACTCCTGCGACGGCAGCGGGATCAGACCGAGCTCGGAGAGGTAGCCCTCTTCGCCCATCGCACCGACGCCGGTGAACTCCTGCACGAACTCCCGGATGCCGGGGATCACGCCGACGTGGGCATTCTTGACGTAGAAGAAGAGCGGCCGCGAGACCGGGTAGGACTGGTCGGCGATGTTGTCGAAGGTCGGTTTCACGCCGTCCACCAAGCTGCCCTGGACCTTGTCGCGGTTCTGGTCGAGGAAGCTGAAGCCGAAGACACCGAGGGCGTTGGGGTTGGCTTCGAGCTTCTGCACGATCAGGTTGTCGTTCTCGCCGGCCTCGACGTAGGCACCATCCTCCCGCACCGCGTGGCAAATGGCCTTGTAGCGGTTCTTGTCCTGCTTCTTGAGATCCTGGATCCAGCCGAACTCTTTGCAGCCGCCTTCCATGGCGAGTTCCGCGAAGGCGTCGCGGGTACCGGAGGTCGGCGGCGGACCGAGCACCTCGATCTTGACGTTCGGCAGGGAGGCGTCGACGTCCTTCCAAGTCTTGTGTGGGTTGGGCATGAGCTTGCCCTCGCCGGCCGGCACGTCCTTCGCCAGGGCCAGGAAGATCTGCTTGCGGCTGAATTCGAGCTGCGGCGCCTTCTTGGAGTTGGCGAGCACAATGCCGTCGTATCCGACCTTGATCTCAGTGATGTCCTTCACACCGTTGCCGGTGCACATTTCGATCTCGGAGTCCTTGATGGCACGGGAGGAGTTGGTGATGTCCGGATGCTCGACCCCGACACCGGCGCAGAACAGCTTGAGGCCGCCTCCGGAGCCGGTCGACTCGACCACCGGGGTCTTGAACGGCGTCTTGCGACCGAACTGCTCGGCGACCTTGGTGGAGAAGGGGTAGACCGTGGACGAGCCGACAATCTTGACCTGGTCGCGTTGCGCCAGGGCAGCAGGCGCCGCCGCAACGATAGAGAGCAGGCAAAGGGCGAACAGCTTCTTCATGGTAGACAACCTCCGAAATTCTGGGTTCCCAGAGTTGAATCGTCACGGGAGGCCGGTGGCGGCGAACCCCGCCGGCAGACAAAAACCTACCGGGGCCCCTCAACGGACCGGCGGCGGAGTTGTTACCGCGATGTGACAGATTTTTTGAGCCTACGGCTGGGTAAAGAGGTGCCGAACGAAGCCCAGGAAGTGGTTCACCGGATTGGACCGTGAGAGGAAGGACAGCACCGGCGGCCGCCGCTGACCCATGTTGCGCCGCAGGTCCAGTAGGCGCTGGTTCTCGGAATCCACCGCCAGTCCCTTCTCCACCGCCCGGAAGGCCGCCCGGCGATTGTGGACGAGCAACTCCGTACGGGCCAGGTTGAAGTAGTTTTCGGCGCGGTAGAACTCCACCTTGATGGCGTGCCGGCAGAGGCGCCGACCCTCGTGAATGCGGTTCTCTTTGAACGCCATGCCGTAGCCGAGGTACGAGTAAAAAACCCCCGGCAGGCCCTCGTGGGTATCCGCCAGGGCGGCCAGAATCTCCAGCCCCCGATCCCACTCCTCCATCCGACAGAGGTGCAGCCCGGTTTCTAGTTCCGATTGGGCGACGGAATCGTCAAGCCGCTGGGTTCCTTCGGTGGAGGTGCTCACGGAGGCGTTATTTTAGTCGAAGAATTGCCCATGGGGCAATGCATCAATACATCTAAAAGGGCAGCCGGCGACCACGGTACGGCGCGCCGAAAGGGTCCGCCAATGCTACGATGGACGGCCCGCCGCCGCTGCCAGCGCACGACTTCCGGGACGTCGACCGGGGCGCAGAGGAAAGGATCCATGGACCGCCAGGACCGACAGCACCACATCCAGCAGTTGCTCTCTCTTTCGGCCGTGCTGCGCCGGAGCGGATTGCCGGAAGAAGCGGCGGATCTGCTGCGGGTCGTGCTCCGCTTGGAGCCGAGGCACGTCGGCGCCAAGGTGTCGTTGGCGGACGTTCGCCGAGAACAGCGCCATGCGGCAGGCGGACAGCGGCCGCGCAGCCTGCGCGATCAACTGCGGGAACAGCTCCGACGTAACGCCATCGATGCTGCCCAATTTCGTGGCCTGGCGGACGTCTACCTGACCAATGGACAGGTCGATCGCGCTCTCGAATGCCTCGACGTGGCGCGCGCCCGGGACCTCGCCAGCCCAGGCCTTCACCGGCTCGCCGGGCGGCTGCACTTCCAACAAGAGGATTTTGCCGCCGCCGCCGAGGAGTGGGGCCAAGCTCTGCGCCTCGACCCTTTCGATGCGGCGACGGCGGAACTGCTGGGGCGAGCCGAGTACGGGGCCGGCCGCTTGCAGCAGGCCCTCGAAGCGAGCATCCACGCCTTTCTCCTGACCCCGCGGTCGGAATCCTCGGACAGCGATCGGCTGCGCCGCCGGATCCAGACCCTCCGGCGGCTGCTGCGCATCGACACCCGCGCCCTCACCGCCGCCTTCCACACCCGCCAGGCGCAAATCCAGATCGCCTTCGACCGGCTGCAGTGGCGTCGCGAGCGTTTTCTCGAAGAGAGCGGCCTGGAGCCGGAGGACCTGACCAGCGGTCTGGAGCCCACGCCGCCGGCGCCCGGCAACCGCCTCGCCCTGGCGACGCGCCTGCGCTCCCTGGCGGTGTTCGAGCACTTCACCGACGAGCAGATCTTCGCCCTCGCCGAAGCGGTGCGCGAAGAGCGCCTCGCCGCCGGCACGGTGCTGTTTCGCCACCAGGACTACGGCCGCGATGTGTTCGTGATCGAGCGCGGCGAAGTCGAGGTGCGGCGGGAGACCGGCTACGGCAGTTTTCGCCTCGGCACCCTGGGCGCCGGCGCCGTCTTCGGCGAGGGCAGCTACGTCAGCGGCCTGGAGCGTTCCGGTGAGGCTCTGCTCACCCAACCGGCGACCCTATTGCGTGTCGACGCCGAAGCCCTGGACTCGCTGATCGAGCGCCAGCCGGACCTCGGGGTCCAGCTTTACTGGTGTTTCTGGCATGGCCTGTCGAGCAAACTGCGTGGGACCAATGCCCAGCTCCAGAATTTCTTTGACCCGGGCGCCCTGCCGGAAAACTTTCTGCGTCTACGGCAGGACGAGGCACCGGGCAATTCCGGCCGCCGGCAGACGACGGATCGCCCGGAAGACCAGCCCACCACGGGAGGCCGCCCCACGGGAGGCCGCCCCACGGGAGGCCGCCCCATCGCCGTGGAATCGAGCGACAAGATCCGGCTGTTCCGCGAGCAGGGCTTGTCGCGCCGCGAGCTTTTGACCTTGGCTACCTTTTCGCGGGAAAAGCGTTTCCCGGCGACTCGTCCGATCTTCCAAGAAGGCGATGCCGGGAACGAGATGTTTATCGTCCTCGAAGGGCGGGTGTTGATCTCGAAGTTCATCCACGGCGGCGGCGAGGAGGCCTTGGCGATCCTCGGCCGCGGCGAATTTTTCGGCGAGATGTCCTTGATCGACGGCGTACCGCGCTCCGCCGACGCCCGTGCCCACGAGGGTCCGGCGGTGGTGTTGGCCCTCGATCAGGCGGCAGTGCAGGAGATCCTCTCCTACGACACCCCGGCGGCGCTCGAGTTCCTACAGCTCCTCTGCCGCTTGATCGCCCACCGCCTCGGCGAGATCGACGAGAAGGTAGTGGGCTGGCGAATCCTCTCCGGCGACCGCACCTCCGTTTCCGCCTAGCAGGGCAGCTGAAAAAGGCCTTCGGCCTATTCTTTCAGCTGGCCTGCTAGCTTTCCCGCGAGGGGGCTGGGCGCCCGCACGCGGTCCGCCCCTCGCCTAAAAACACCTGTATTTTCAGGCGCACCCCGTCCACGGCAGCTCCGCTGCCGCCTCGCCCTTTGGGCTCGGAGCAGGCTGCTGAAGAGACGAAATAGTTTTTCAGCACCCTGCTAGCCGCCGTTCACCCGTCACAGAGTCGTCACACCATCTTGGCCCACCGTGTCTTGACTCCCGGAAAGGCCCTTCCTATCGTCGAGATTCGTCCTTTCACCGTCCTCGACCGCGACAAGACCAAGGAAGCGTAGCCATGACCGAAGGAGCAGGAATCCTCGTCCTCTGTACCGGCAACTCCTGCCGCAGCCAGATGGCCGAAGCGCTCTTCCGCCGGGAACTCGACGGCCGCTTGCCGGTCTACAGCGCCGGCACCGAGCCGACCGCGGAGATTCATCCTGTAGCCCGGCAGGTCATGGAGGAAGAGGGCCTCGACCTCGCCGGCCAGCGCCCCAAGCATCTGACCGAGTACTTGGGCCGAGTGCCGATCCACACCATCGTCATCGTGTGCGATGGCGCCGCCAAGAGCTGTCCGACGGTGTGGCCCGGCGCCTACGAACGGCTGATGTGGCCGGTGGAGGATCCGGCGGCCTTCGAAGGCGACGCGCACGCCACCCTCGCCAAGTTCCGGCAGGTCCGCAACGAGCTGGCCGGCAAGATCGGCGAATGGAACCGAACCGCCGCGCCGGCAGGCACCTAGCCAGGCCAGCCCCTTGACGGACGCCGCTCGACCCCACCTCCTCCGGCGCGGTGGTAGAGTCGTCGGTATGACTAGTACATCGCTTACCTCGACGGACGCCGCTCGACCACGCCTCCTCCTGCGCGCCGGTGCCGAGGGAATGGGCACCTTCGTCCTGGTCCTCGCCGGCTGCGGCGCCGCTCTGGTGGACGCGCGCTTCGGCAACCTGGGCGCCGTCGGCGTTTCCCTCACCTTCGGCCTGGCGTTGTTCACCATGGTCTCGGCGACAGGGCACCTGTCCGGCGGCCACCTCAACCCGGCGGTCAGCGTGGCCTTTCTCGCCGGCCGGCACTTGAGCCCGCGGGAAGCCGCCGCCTACATCGCCGCCCAGATCCTCGGTGCCCTGGGCGCCGCCCTGGCACTGCGCGCTTTCCTCGGACCGGACCTCGCTGCGGCAGCGACGGTACCGGCGATCGAGCTGCCCGCCGCTTTCGGCGTGGAAGTGCTGATGACGGCCACCCTGGTGTTCGTGATCACCGCCGTGGCGACGGACCAGCGCGCCGAGGGGCAGCACGGTGCCCTGGCGATCGGCGCCACCCTCGCCCTGGGAGCCCTGTGGGGCGGCGCCCTCACCGGCGCATCGATGAACCCCGCCCGCAGCTTTGGACCGGCGCTGGTCGGGGGCATCTGGAATCAGCACCTGCTCTACTGGTTCGGCCCGCTCCTCGGCGCTACCGTCGGCCACTTCGCCTACCGCTGGACCGCCGGGGCGCGCCGCGCAGCCCGCCCGGTCCCCGAACCGCACCGCTAGAGCCCGTTCTTCTCACCAACTTCGTAGCGAGAGGTCGCCAAGTAAAGATCTCTGGGCCTGTAGCTGCAAGGACTTTGGCTCTCGGAACGACATAGGCGTACTCGAAGTACGTCGAGGAGCGGAGAGGCCAAGAGACGCCGCAGATGCAGGTGCATCCGACCTCGCAGCAGAAGGCTGGTGAGAAGGACGGGCTAGGCAATCGGCCTTCCGACGCCGGCTGGTAAACTCTCCCGTCGGCAGCGCGTACCTCCCCGAGAGGTCCCTGCGACGTCCGGCTCCGCTGTTCCTACAATCACTGCGATGAGGTTTTCATGACTCCACGACTCCCGCTGCCTCGAATTTCGGGTGCCCGCCTCCGGGGGACCCACCTCAGGGGGGCCCTGTTGATTTCCCTGGCGATTCTGCTGGCGCTGCCCCTGGCCGCCCAGGATCTCGCTTCCTTCGAGAAGAAGACGACCGTCCACACCCTCGACAACGGCTGGACCTTCATCATCGTCGAGCGCCCGACGGCGCCGGTCTTCTCTTTCGCCACCATCGTGCGGGTGGGCTCCGCCCAGGAGGTTCCGGGCATCACCGGACTGGCTCACATGTTCGAGCACATGGCCTTCAAGGGCACCCGCAGCCTCGGTACCACCGACTATGCCGCCGAAGCCGCCGCCCTCGAAGAACTCGAAGCGTCCTACCTCGCCCTGCAGGACGAGCGCCTCAAGGCGATGCCCGACGAGGAGCGCTTGGCGAGCCTCGAGGAGGCCTTCCGCGACAAGCAGGAGGCGGCCCAGGAATATGTTGTTCAGAACGCCTTCGATCAGGCCGTCGAGCGGGCCGGCGGGGTGGGCATGAACGCCTTCACCAACGCCGACTGGACGGGCTACTTCTACTCGCTGCCGGCGAACCGCATCGAGCTTTTCGCCGCCCTCGAATCGGACCGCTTTTACCAGCCGGTGTTCCGGGAGTTCTACCAGGAGCGCGACGTGGTGCAGGAAGAGCGCCGGCTGCGCACCGAGAGCCAGCCGATCGGCCGGATGGTCGAGCAGTTCCTCTCCACCGCCTTCGTCGCCCACCCCTACAAGCAGCCGACGGTGGGCTACATGAGCGACCTCGAATCCTTCACCATGACCGACGCCGGGGAGTTCTTCGAGACCTACTACGCGCCGTCGAATCTGGTGACGGCGGTGGTCGGCCACGTCGACGCGGAGCAGCTCGTGCCGCTCCTCGACCGCTACTTCGGTCGCATTCCGAAACGGGCCGCACCGCAGCCGCTGCGCACCGTCGAACCGCCGCAGATCGGCGAGAAGATTGTCCGCCTGGAGGACCGGGCCCAACCCTTCTACCTGGAGGGGTACCACAAGCCCGCCGCCACCCATCCGGACCAGGCGGTGTTCGATGCCATCGACGATGTCTTGTCCAACGGCCGCACCTCGCGGCTGCACCGGCGCCTGATCCGCGACGAGCAAAAGGCGGTCACGGCGCAGACCTTCTCCGGCTTCCCGGGCGATCGCTACCCCAACCTGTGGACAGCGCTGACGATCCCGGCCCGCGGGGTGAACGCCAAGGAGACCCAGGCGATCCTGCACGAGGAGATCGAGCGTCTCAAGACCGAGGACGTGACGGAGGAAGAGCTGGAGCGCTTCCGGGCCCGCGCCAAGGCCGATCTGGTGCGCGGCCTGCGCTCCAACCAGGGCCTCGCCGCCCAGCTCGCCACCTACCACGCGCTCTACGGCGACTGGCGGGAGTTGTTCCTGGACATCGAGCGCCTGGAGGCGGTGACGGCGCAGGACATTCGGCGCGTCGCCCAGGAGACCTTCCGGCCGGACAACCGCACCGTCGTTTACATCGAAACCGTTTCCGACGACAGCGGCGAAGGCCGCTAGGCGGGGGATCAGAATCATGAAAATTCGTACTGCCCTTACCTCTTCCCCCGCGCTCTTTGCCCTGGCGCTGCTGACCTCGGCCGTCGCCGTACCGGCGGCGGCTCAAGACGTGCCGGCCATCGACGACCTTTCCACGCCGCCGCTACCGAGCTTCGACATTCCCCAGCCACAGCGCTTCGAACTCGACAACGGCATGGTGGTGATGCTGGTCGAAGATCACGAACTGCCGCTGGTCGAGGGCATCGCCTTGATCCGCACCGGCGCCCGCTACGAGCCGGCGGACAAGCTCGGCCTCGCCGGCCTGACCGGCGACGTGCTGCGCAGCGGCGGCGCCGGCGAGCGCACCGGGGATGCACTCGACGAGTTCCTCGAAGGCACCGCCGCCAGCATCGAGGCGTCCATCGCCGGCGATATGGGCCGGGTGCGCATGAGCAGCCTGGCGGACGACTTCCCCGAGGTGCTGGCGGCCTTCGCGGATGTGCTGCGCCGGCCGCGATTCGAGGCCGAGAAGCTCGATCTGGCGAAGAACGACGCCAACGCCGCCATCTCGCGCCAGAACGACAATCCCCAGGGCATCCTGTTCCGGGAGGCGAGCCAGATCGTCTACGGCGAGGACTCCCCCTATGCCCGCAGCGAGACCTACGAGACCATCGCCGGCATCACCCGTGACGATCTGGTCGCCTGGCACGAGCAATACTTCCACCCGGAGCGGGTGATCCTCGGCTTCGTCGGCGATTTCGACACTGAAGAGGCGCTGGCTGAGATTCGCTCGGCCTTCGGCGACTGGTCGCGCGGCGACGGCCCGGCTCCGCCGGCAATCCCCGTCGAGGCGGAGTTCGATCCGGGGGTCTACTACATCGAGAAGAACGACCTCACCCAGTCGAACATCGCCATGGGGCATCTGGGAGTACGCAAGGACCACCCGGACTTCTACCCCATCGAGGTGATGAACAACGTGTTGTCCGGCTCCTTCGCCTCGCGCCTGTTCAACAACGTGCGCACCAGCAAGGGCCTGGCCTACGCGGTGACCGGCGCCGTCAACAGCAACTACGACTCGCCGAGCCTGTTCTTCATGTTCATGACCACCAAGACGGAGACCACCGGCGCCGGCATCGAGGCCCTGCTCGAAGAAGCCCGCAACATGACCGCCCAGCCGCCGACGGACGAAGAGGTGGAGCGCGCCAAGACCGCAATCGAGAACTCCTACGTCTTCAACTTCGACTCGCCCGGTAAGATCCTCAATCAGCAACTCCAATACGAGTACTTCGGCTACCCGCTGGACCGCACCGAACGCTACCTGGAGGCGATCGGCAAGGTCACCACCGAACAGGTGCGCCAGGCCGCGGCGAAGCACATCCGGCCGGATGAACTCGCCATTCTGGTGGTCGGTCCGTCGGAGGGTCGCGACAAGCCGCTGGAAACCTACGGCCCGGTGACGCCGGTGGACATCACCATTCCGGAGCCGGCCGCCGACAAGGCGGAAGTGACGGCGGAAGGCAGTGAGCAAGCCGCCGCCCTCCTCGACCGGGCTCTCGCCGCCATGGGCGGAGCCACGGCGGTGGACGGCGCCGACACCATGCGCGTTTCCGGCACCCTGGCACAGGTCACCCCCGGCGGCGAGTTCGAGATTCCCTTCCAGGCGAGTTTCGACTTCCCGGATCGCCTGCGGCAGGCCCTCACCCTGCCGATGGGTGAGATGGCCCTGGTGGTCGACGGCGACCGAGGCTTCGCGGTGACCCCGCAGGGCATCAACGACATGTCCGGCGCCCAACTGGCTCAGATGAAGGAGACCTTCAGCCGCGAGGTCCTGCTGCTCCTCAAGGCGCGCGGCGAAGAAGGTTTCTCAGCGGTCGCTCTCGATCCCGGCGAGCAGGACGGCCAGGCCGTCGAACGCGTCCAGCTAGAGGTCCACGACCTGGTGACGGTGCTTCACATTCACCCGGAGGACGGCCGCATCATCGGCATGTCCTACCGCGGCTCCGGCCCTTCTGGGGCCCCTGGCCAGGTCGTCAAGGTGTTCGAGGACTTCCGGGAATCCGGCGACCTGGTCCTGCCCTGGAAGGAGATCAATCGCTTCGAAGGGGAGATCGCGGCCACCGTCCAGCTCGAATCCTTCGAGGTGGGAGTCGAGTTCGACGAGGGTACCTTCGAGCGCCCGTCGGAAGGCGAGTAGACCGATCCTCAGTGGCCGCCGGCGGGTTTTCCCCTGCCGGCGGTCTCGTCACCTTGAAAGATTCCAAAATTTCGCAATTCGGCGAGATCAGCCCTCGACTTTCGGTGAGCTAAGCCGATACACTCCTGAAGCGATCAATCGCCACCCTGACGATTTCACAGCGCCGTAGCAGCCGCCGAGAGCGCAAATTCCTCCCGATTCCCCGGGCTGCTCGCTGCCGTTGTGGCCCCGCGAAGTCACCCGACGTGATCTTTCGGGGTCGAAAGTTGCGCCTCTAGGGATGTGCGTTTTGAAGGATATGGGCCTCGTGCCGTGATGTTTGCCGACAACTGAACGCTCAAAGGATTCGAAATGGTCCGACCGCTCGCTACTCCGTCCGCCCCTGAACAGGCACCGCAGCCCCGCCTTGGGTTGCTTTGGGGAGCTTCCCCTCCCATGCGGGGGGTGTTCGAGAAGATCGTTCGGGTAGCGCCGACCCGCGCCCTAGTCCTGCTCACCGGCGACTCCGGTACCGGCAAGGATCTGGCGGCGCAGACCATTCACCGGCTCAGCCGCCGGGTCGACGAGCCGTTTCTGCCGCTGTCCTGCGGCGCCCTCTCGCCGGCACTCATTGAAAGCGAACTGTTCGGCCACGAGCGCGGCGGGTTCCCGAGTGCGAGCCGTCTCCACAAGGGGCATTTCGAGCGTGCCGACACCGGCACCCTGCTGCTCGACGAGATCACCGAGATGCCCTTCGAACTGCAGTCGAAGCTCCTGCGGGTCCTCGAGACGGGCACCTTGTTGCGCATCGGCGGTGACAAGCCGGTCAAGGTCAATACCCGGGTGATCGCCACCACCTTCCAAACCCCCAAGGCCGCCGTCGAGCGCGGCGATCTGCGGCAGGATTTGCTCTACCGGCTGTCCGTCTTTCCCATCCACATGCCGCCCCTGCGCGAGCGTGGCGAGGACATCACCCTGCTGGCGGAGCTCTTTCTCGATCGCCTGAATGAGTCCTTCGAGGGCGATCGCCGGTTGACTCCGGAGGCCCTGGCCATCCTGCAGGGCCACGAGTGGCCGGGTAACGTGCGGGAGCTGGAAAACGTCATCCACCGGGCCTTCATCCTGGCCGACGGCGAAGCCATCGATGCGCGGTGTTTGCCGGAGGAGATCGGCGGCCGCGCCCATTCCGGTCGCTCCCTACACTTCCGGCTGGGATCGTCGATCGCCGATGTCGAACGCAAGCTGATTCTCGCCAGCCTCGACTATTTCGACGGCAACAAGCGCAAAACCGCCGATGTTCTCGGCGTCAGCCTCAAGACCCTCTACAACCGCCTGAACGCCTACCGCAACGAAGACCAGCAATCCGGCAACGACTGAGGCGCCGAAATGACGGAGTTTCCTACGCTCCTTGCTATACTTCCGGCCTTCGATGGATCGCTACGCGTGTGCGTCTGCGGCGGGCTCGATGAATTTCCAGGAGGACATGGGGCCTGATGAAGGTATTGTCGTTCAATTCGAGGGAACAGACATCCTGATAAAGGGAGACAGAAAGTCATGAAGAAGATTTTGAGCTTGGCCCTGATGATCGCGCTGGTCGCCGGTTTCGCGACCCTTGTCGGTTGCAGCCCGGAAGCCCATCACGACGCAGAGCACGCCGACGACGAGGCCCACGACGCCATTAGCGATGCGGCCGATGATGCTCAGAACGCGATGGATGAGGCCGGCGAAACGATCCAAGAGGGTATCGAAGAGATGGGCGACGCCATCGACGAGGCCGGCGAGCAGGCGGAGCAGATGTTCGACGACGCGGTGGACGCCACCGGTGAGGTGATCGAGGATGTCGGCGAGGCCATTGACGAGGCCGGAGAGAACTTGCAGGACGGCCAAGACGGCA
Organism: Acidobacteriota bacterium; assembly: GCA_039030395.1. NCBI lineage: Bacteria > Pseudomonadati > Acidobacteriota > Acidobacteriota bacterium. The sequence goes on along the minus strand of JBCCEF010000017.1, from coordinate 17,798 downwards.
ACGGCTAGTCAACGCCACCACTCTTCCGGGCGAGCGTCCGGAAGGATTGAAAGGAGAGGCCTTTCGGGGTCTCTCCTTTTTTCGTTGGGCAAACCCATGATCCAGAGCTGTTGGGCCCGGGATCGAATGGTGTTCCCGGTCGGCGGAGAGCAGGGAGGGGCTCCCCGGGGACGGGCGAGCCTATTCGAACGACAAGGGGCTGGGCTCGCCCTGCGCGGCACGAGCGCAAATCGAACGTGGCCTCCAAAGATCATCCAGGCGCTCGTGCCCAGCCCCCGGGGAGCCCCTCCCTGCTCCCCACCGACCACACCGGGTACCCATCTCCACCACCCCCGCCCGGTATGCCATCGCAGGTCACAGAACTCAATCGAGCGGACGACGATGTGGGTGAGTCTTCAGGAGTGGAATCCCAGACTCCGAACCACAGCGAAGGGAAGGACGGAGGTGCCGTCAAGACGGTTTGGGTGAGAGGGGAGGATAGAGGTGCAGGCGACCGCACACCAGCCTGCACCGGCCCCAACGCAATCAGGTCAACTCAAATGTTCAGCAAGGAACTCACCGGCCCGCCGACGGAAGGAGTCGGTCCACTCGTGGCCGCCGTCGAAGGGAAAGCCCTCGGCCTCGACGCCGAGATTTCGCAGAACGGCGAGATCCTGTTCCATCCGCTCCGGCAAGTACGCCCGGTCTTCTTTGCCGGCGCCGACCAATACCGGCGGGAATCCCGCCAAATCGCGCTGTTGGACCTCCGGCGGTACGTCACCGCCGAGCACCACCAGCGCATGGCTACGCCGGCCGCATCCAGCGGCGGCGCGGTAGGCCATGGCGACGCCCTGCGAGAAGCCCGTGAAGGCGAGACGCCGCACCGAAGGCAAATCGCGCAGCACCTCGCCGAGCACCGCCGAGATGTAGTGGACGTTGTCGCCGATCGCCCGATCGCGATCGAACTTCGTCATCCAGCTCGCCACCACGCGACCGCTCTTGGTGTAGAAGGGATGCAGCGCCTGCACCGAGCACAGCGCCCAGGGCGGCGCCTCGGGCCGCGTCGCGACGAGAGAACGAAGGGCTTCGAGGTGCTGCTCGGCGCCCTCGCCGTAGCCGTGAAAACCCATCACCAAGGCTGGCGGCTCGACCCCCGGCGGCACCTCCAACAGGTAGGTGCCGTGAACGATGGTGGCGATGCGGCGCACCGCAGCGGTACCGGTCTCGAGATCGCTCATCGTCGCAAGGGTGCACTCAGTTGGCGAACCTGCTCCTCCACCCGTTCGGCCAAGTCCGAAGCCTTCGGATCGTCTTCCACCAGGCGCACCAGGGCACTGCCGACGACCACCCCGTCGGCCACTCCAGCCACCGCCTCCACCTGCTCCGGCGAAGAGATGCCGAAACCCACCGCCAGCGGCAGGGAAAGGCGCTTGCGCACCCGCTTGACCTCCTTCAAGAGGGTCGGCGCCAGGGCCGAGCGCTCACCGGTGACGCCGGTGCGGGACACGTAATAGACGAAACCCCGGGACGCCGCCGCCACCTTGGCGATGCGCTCCTTGGTGCTGGTGGGAGCGAGCAGAAACACCGGATCGAGGCCGCGCGACAGGAGCGCCGGCAGGAAGCGCTCGGCCGCTTCCTCCGGCGGCAAGTCAACGCACAGCACGCCGTCCACGCCGGAGGCCGCCGCCTGCTCGGCGAAGCGCTCGATGCCGCGGGCGTGGATCGGGTTGAAGTAGGTAAAGAGCACAATCGGCAACCCCAACCGGTCACGGCAGCGGGCGACGAGGTCGAACACCCCGTCCAGGGTCGTGCCGGCGGCCAGGGAGCGGGCGGCCGCCGCCTGGTTGACGGGTCCATCGGCGATCGGGTCGCTGAAGGGCACGCCCAGCTCGATCAGGTCCGCCCCGCCGGCGCCCAGGGCGCCGATGAGCTGCTCGCAGGTCGCCAAGTCCGGATCGCCGGCCATCAGGAAGGGGATGAAGGCGGCCCGGTCCTCCTCACGGCAGCGCTCGAATACTGCGTCGATGGCGCTCATTCTTCCTCCGATGCGGCCCGCGGGTGGGTCCGCCCCAAACCGTGGAACGCCGGTCCCTGGGGGGGTCGAATCGAGCCATTGCCGCTGTCGTCCCGGTACTCCAGCACCGACTCCACGTCCTTGTCGCCGCGTCCCGAGAGATTGACCAGGATGCTCATCTTCGACGACATGTGCGGCGCATGGCGCACCGCCTCGGCGATGGCGTGGGCGGATTCCAGCGCCGGCAGGATGCCCTCCGTTTCGGCCAGCAGATGGAAGGCGTCGATCGCCTCGCGATCGTTGACGGAGGTGTACTCCACCCGCCCGCGGTCGCGCAGGTCAACGTGCTCCGGTCCCACCGCCGGGTAGTCGAGTCCGGCGGAGACGGAGTGGGTTTCGGCGATCTGGCCTTCCTCGTCCTGCAGCACCAGGGTGCGGGTACCGTGCAGTACGCCGAGGGTGCCGCCCTCGAAGCGCGCCGCGTGCTGGCCAAGGGCGGTGCCGCTGCCGCCGGCTTCCACCCCGATCATCCGGCAGCGATCGCCCAGAAAAGCGGTGAACAGGCCGAGGGCATTGCTGCCGCCGCCGACGCAGGCGATCGCCAGGTCCGGCGCATATCGCCCTTCGGCCTTCTTGAGCTGGCGCCGCGCCTCGTCGCCGATCACCCGGTGGAAGTCGCGCACCATCCGCGGATAGGGATCCGGACCGAGCACCGAGCCCAGGATGTAGTGCGTCGTGTGGACGTTGGTCACCCAGTCGCGCAGCGCTTCGTTGATCGCGTCCTTCAGGGTTCGGCTGCCGGCGTCGACGGTGGCCACCTCGGCGCCCAAAAGCCGCATGCGCTCCACGTTGAGGCGCTGGCGCCGGGTGTCTTCGGCTCCCATGTACACGGTACAGGACAGGCCGAGGAGCGCCGCCGCCGTGGCCGTCGCCACGCCGTGCTGGCCGGCGCCGGTCTCGGCGATCACCCGCTCCTTGCCCATCTTTTGAGCGAGCAGGGCCTGGCCGATGGCGTTGTTGATCTTGTGCGCCCCGGTGTGGAGCAGGTCCTCGCGCTTCAGGTAGATGCGCACGCCGCCACCGCGTTTGCCGCGGCCGCCGCCTGGGCCCGCCAGCCGTTCGCTCAGGCGGTCCGCCCGGTACAGCGGGGTGGGACGGCCGGCGTAGTCGCCCAGCAGATCCGTCAAAAGGCGGCGGAACGCACGCTGCCGCCGCGCCTTGTCGTAGGCCGCGGTGAGCTCCGCCAGCGGGGCCATCAGAGTCTCCGGCACGTAGCGCCCGCCATAGGCGCCGAAGGTGCCGGCCGACCCTGTGGCGTTACGGCCGCGGGCCACGACCCACCTCCTCGAAGAGTTGTTTCATGAGATCCATGTCCTTGATTCCCGGAGCCGATTCGACCCCCGAACAAACATCCACTCCCGTTGCGCCGCTCGCCGCCAGGGCCCGGCGCGCACTGCCCGGCGCCACCCCGCCGGCGACCAGCAAGGGCACCCCAGAGGCTCCCGGAGGCCCCCCCCACGAAGACCCCAGTGCGGCAAGCGTATCGTAGTTCCAGGACACTCCGGAGCCGCCGTAGGCCGGGTGCTCGACGTCGAACAGAAAGCCCCAAACCCGGGGCCAGGGGGCGAGAGTCTCCGGCGGCAGCGGCTCCCTGCGGGTGGCCGGCAGGCGCAGCACCTGAAGGGCACGGCCGCCCCAGTGATCGACCTCGTCCGGATCCTCGTCGCCGTGGAGCTGGATCAAGTCGAGGCCCACCCGGGCGTCGAGTTCCGCGATCTCCCGGCGCGGGCGGTCGACGAACACGCCCACCTTCAGTGCCCGGTCTCCGATCGCCCGAGAGAGTTCCCGCGCCGCCGCCACCTCCAGGCAGCGCGGACTCGGGGGATAGAAGTTCAAACCGATGAGGTCGGCACCCAGGGCGACCGCCCGCTCGGCGTCCCCGACGCGGGTAACACCGCAAATCTTCACCATCGGCGTCACCACCTTCGGCGTCGCCGTCAAGGCGCGACCCCTCGCAGCTCCGCCAGCTTGGCCGCCGGATCGTCCGCCAGCAGCAGCGACTCCCCCACCAGGAAGGCGCGAAAGCCGGCCATCGCCAGCCGCGCCACCGCTTCGCCGCCAGCGAGACCGCTTTCGGCCACGGGCAGAGCGCCGGAAGGCAGGTGCGGCAGCAGGTCGATGGAGCGCCCGATGTCCACCTCGAAGGTGGTGAGATCGCGGTTGTTCACCCCCACCAGTTCCCAGTCGGCGCCGGCGAGGCGGGCCAGATCTTCCCGGTCGTGGGTCTCGACCAGCGGCACCAGGCCGAGGGAGCGAGCGAGGGCAGCCCGCCGCCGAAGTTCCGCCGGCTCCATCAGCGAGGCAATGAGCAACACCGCGTCGGCGCCGGCCTCCCGCGCCCAGTGGAGCTGGCGATCATCCACCACGAAGTCCTTGGCAATGGCCGGCAGGCCGCTGGCGCCCTTCGCCCGCCGCAGCAGATCGTAGGATCCGTGAAAGAAATCCGGTTCCACCACCACTGACAAAGCCGCCGCCCCGCCCTCGGCGTAGAGACTTGCCTGGGCCGCCGGATCGATGCGGTCCACCAGCGAGCCGAGGCGTGGCGAGCCGAGCTTGACCTCGGCGATGATCGCCGGCCCCTCGGCTCCGTGGAGAGCAGCCAGAAACGGCTGCTCCTCGCCGAACAGCCCGACGTCCTCGCCGCAAGCCGTGGCGGTCGCGCCGGTCTCGAGCGCCAGACGTTTTAGGCGCTGCTCGATGATTTCCTGCAGAATCGCGGCGACCTTCACTCTGCTTTCTCCTGGCGATGGGCCGCCGTGAACTCCTTGAGGGCCTCCAGGGTGGCGACGGCGGTGCCGCTCGCCAGCAGTTCCCGGGCCTGCTCGACGCCGGCGCGCAGATCCTCCGCCTGGCCGCCCACCCACAGAGCCGCCCCGGCGTTGACCGCCGTCACCTCCGAAAGCGGCCCTCTCTCGCCGCCGAGCACCCGCCGCAGAACGACGGCGTTTTCCGCCGGTGAGCCACCGGCGAGGTCGCGGCGCTCGACCGGCACCACGCCGAGCTGCTCCGGCGTCAGCCGCCGCAGGGACACCTCACCGCCGCGCACCTCGCCGGCCAGGGTTTCGCCGCTGGTGGTGATCTCGTCCATGCCGTCGCCGTGCACCACCAGCGCGTGGTCGCTGCCGAGGTCCGCCAGCACTCGGGCGATGGGCTCGACCAAGTCTTCGCTGTACACCCCGAGGAGCTGCCGGCGGGCGCCGGCCGGGTTGGTCAGCGGCCCGAGGACATTGAAGATCGTGCGCAAGCCCAGTTCCCGGCGCACCCCCATGACCTCCGCCATCGCCGGGTGGAAGAGCGGCGCGAAGAGAAAGGCGATGCCCACCTCTTCCAGACAGCGCGCCGCCGCCGCCGGCGGCAGGGCCATCTCCACCCCCAGGGCGGACAGCACGTCGGCGCTGCCGGAACGGCTGGAGACGGAGCGGTTGCCGTGCTTCGCCACCGGCACGCCGCCGGCCGCCGCCACCAAAGCCGCCGCCGTCGAAATGTTGAAGGTGCCCACGCCGTCGCCGCCGGTGCCGCAGGTGTCCACCGCCTCGGGCCGGTTGTGAACCAGGGGAATCACCCGCCGGCGCATCGCCCGAGCCGCGCCGGAGATCTCCGCCGGGGTCTCGCCCTTCAGGCGCAGGGCTACCAGCAGCGCCGCCTTCACCGCCTCGGACACCCCCCCGTCCATCAACTGGCCGAAGAGATCTTCCATTTCCTCGCGGCTCAGATCGCGCTCGCAGTCCGACGGCTGGCACAGCCGGTCGAGGGCCTGGCGCGGGGTGATCTCCGAGCCGTTGCTCATCAGGCCACCTCCTCGCGACCTTCCGCCCCGGCCGCGAACAGCGGCGGCGGGTCCGCCGCCGCGACGCCGCAGCGCCGGAGGAAGTTCACCAACAGGCGCGGCCCCTCCCGGGTGAGGATCGATTCCGGATGGAACTGCACGCTCTCCCAGGGCAGCTCCCGGTGGCGCATCGCCATCAGGATGTCGTCGTCAGACCAAGCGGTCGCCACCAGGCAGTCCGGCAAGGTCGCCTTGGGAACATCGAGGGAGTGATAGCGGGTCGCCTCGAAGGGGTTCGGCAGATCCTCGAAAATGCCTTCCCCGTCGTGCCGCACCCTCGAGGTCTTGCCGTGCATCAGGCACGGCGCACGGGCGACTTCGGCGCCAAAGGCCAGGCCCAACGATTGATGCCCCAAGCACACCCCGAGGAGGGGCACCTCGGGCCGGGCGGCGAGCAGATCGAGGCACACGCCGGCGCCTTCCGGCCGGCCCGGACCGGGGGACAGCACGATACCGTCGGGTTTTCGTTCGAGCATCCCTTGCGCCGGCTCGGCGTCGTTCCTCAGCACCTCCACCTCGGCCCCGGCGGCGGTCAAGAGCTGCACCAGGTTGTAGGTGAAGGAGTCGTAGTTGTCGATCATCAAAATCATCGGGCATCCTCCAGCCGTTCCGCCAGCGCGACGGCGGCCAGCAGGGCCGCCGCCTTGTTTTCGGTCTCTTCCGCTTCCCGCTCGGGGTTCGAATCCGCCACGATGCCGGCGCCGGCGGTGACGGAGGTTTCCTCACCGCGCACCACCAGGGTGCGGATGGTGATGCAGGTGTCGAGGTCGCCGCCGAAGCCGAAGTAGCCCACCGCCCCGGCATAGAGGCCGCGGGACTCCGGCTCCAGCTCGTCGATGATCTCCATCGCCCGGATCTTCGGCGCGCCGGAGACGGTACCCGCCGGGAAGCAGGCGAAGAGCGCGTCGAGGGCGTCGCGGCCGGCGGCCAGCTCGCCGGCGACCCCCGAGACGATGTGCATCACGTGGCTGTAGTGCTCGATCTGCTGGAAGGTCTCCACCCGCACGCTGCCGGCGCGGGAGACCCGGCCGAGATCGTTCCGCCCCAGGTCCACCAGCATCACGTGCTCGGCGCGCTCCTTGGGATCCGCCAACAGGTCCTCCGCCAGGTGGCGGTCCGCGGCGGCATTCTTGCCGCGCGGCCGGGTACCGGCGATAGGGCGGGTCTCGAGACGCCGGCCGACCTTCCTCACCAGCATCTCCGGCGACGCCCCGGCGAGGGCGAAGTCCGGCAGCTCCAGCAACACCATGTAGGGACTCGGATTGATCAACCTCAGCGCCCGGTAGAGGGCGACCGGCGGCACCGCCCGGGGCACCGCCCAGCGGCGCGCCAGCACCACCTGGAAGATATCTCCGGCGGCGATGTACTCCTGCGCCCGGCGCACCGCCCGGTGGAAGTCCGCAGCCGGCAGGCTCGGCCGGGCGTCCGCCGGCGGCGCGGGCATCGCCGCCGGCACCGCCACGGCGCCGCCGATGCCGACCTCCGCGCCGGGGGCCGACAACACCGCGGCCAGGCGGTCGAGGCCGGCCATCGCTTCCTGCCGCGAGACCTCCCCTTCGATCTCGTTGGTGACGGCGACGATGCGCTGGCGGACGTGGTCGAACACCACCACCTCGTCGAAGCGCGCCAGCACCGCCGGCGGCAGGCCGAAGGCGTCCGGCGGGCGGCCGGGGAGACGCTCCAGGGAGCGGATCACGTCGTAGCCGAAGGAGCCGACCCAACCGCCGGTAAAAGGCAACAAAGACTTCTGTTCGGTGCGCACCTCGGCGAGCAGCTCGCGCAGAGCCGTCAGGGGGTCGCCGGAATGCACCACCGTCTCGCCGGCACCGGAGATCTCCAGCCGATCCGGCCACCAGCGGGCCCAGCGGCGCGGGCCGGCGCCCAAAAAACTGAAGCGGGAGACCTGCTCGCCGCCGGTGACGCTCTCGAGCAGGAACCGGTGCGGCGAGATCGCCGCCAGGCGCCGGTAGACGGCCAGCGGCGTCAAACTGTCGGCCACGAACTCCCGCTGGTGGAGAACGGCGCGGCGCGTCACGGGCCGAGTCACGGGTCGAGTCACGACAGGTCCTCCGGTTTCGCCGGCCGCGCAGCCGGCGGGGCGATGTGGCGACGGCGCAGCTCGGCGGCCAGCCGCTCCGCCGGCACGCCGCGCGAACGCAGCAGCAGCAGCAGGTGATAGAGCAGATCGGCGGCCTCGCCGGCCAGCCCGTCGCCATCTGAGTCATGGGCCTCGGCGAGGGCGGCAATCACCGTTTCCGTCGCCTCCTCGCCGACCTTGCGGGCGATGCGCTCCGCTCCGGCCGCCAGCAGCCGGGCGGTGTAGCTCTCCGCCGGATCGGCCGCGGCCCGGCCGGCGAGCACCGCGTCGAGCCAGCCCAGCTCCAGATGTGCCGCCACCGCCTCGCCGCCGGGGGCATCGAAACAGCTGCGCTCGCCGCGGTGGCAGGTCGGGCCGTTGGGATCCACCCGCATCAGCAGAGTGTCGCCGTCGCAATCGGCGTGCAGGGACACCACCGCCAGAGTGTTGCCGGAGGTCTCGCCCTTCTTCCACAGCCCTTGCCGGGAGCGACTCCAGAACCAGGCCTCCCGCGTAGCCACGGTGCGCTCCAGGGCCTCACCGTTGGCCCAGGCCATCATTCGCACGGCGCCCGTCGCCACCTCCTGGACGATCACCGGAATCAAGCCGGCGGCGTCGAAGGTGAGGGCGTCGAGATCCAGCGTCAGAGTATCGGTGGTCACGGGAACACCTCCGGCGGCGGCAACTGGCGCACCGCATGACCGGCCGCCGCCAACACTTCTTTCACCTGCCCCACGGTGTAGCGGCCGTCGTGGAAGATGGAGGCGGCCAGCACCGCCGAAGCCCCCGTTCCCAGGGCCGTCGCCAGGTGTTCCGGGTGACCGGCACCGCCGGAGGCGATCACCGGCACCGGCACGGCGGCGGTGGCGGCGGTGAGCAGATCGAGGTCGTAGCCGTCCTGGGTACCGTCGCTGTCGATGCTGGTGAGGAGCAGTTCGCCGGCGCCGCGCCGTACTCCTTCGCGCATCCACTCGACGGCGTCCAGCCCGGTGGCCCGGCGACCGCCTTGCGTCACCACCTCCCAGGTTGCATCGTTCTCACGCCTTCGCGCATCGACGGACAGCACCACGCACTGGCTTCCGAAGCGCTCGGCGAGTTCCGTGAGCAGGTCCGGCCGCTCGACGGCGGCGCTGTTGATGCCCACCTTGTCGGCGCCGGCGGTGAGCAGTTTGCGGGCGTCATCGACCGAGCGCACGCCACCGCCGACGGTGAGCGGCACGAAGGTGCGCTCCGCCGCCCGCTCGACCCATTCGAGGTCCGTCGCCCGGCGCTCCGGCGCCGCCGCAATGTCCAAGAACACGATCTCGTCAGCTCCCTGCTCGGCGTAGCGCGCGGCGGCCTCCGCCGGGTCGCCGCGGTCCACTAGATTCCGGAACTTCACCCCCTTGACCACCCGCCCGGCGGACACGTCGAGACAGGGGATCACCCGGCAAGCCAGTTCGGTGGCGCCAAGTGTGAAGGTCATCGCGCCACCTCTTCTCCACGGCACACGGCGAGGGCCTGTTGCACCGTAAACCGCCCCTCAAAGAGCGCCTTGCCGACCACCGCGCCGCCGATTCCCGGCACCGCCCGGGCGGCGGCGAGATCGCCAAGGGAACTCACCCCGCCGGAGATAAAGGCCGGCAGGCCGGTGGCTTCGGCCACCCGGCGGGTGCGCTCCAGGGCCGGGCCGGCGAGGGTGCCGTCGCGCGAGATCACCGTCACCAGCACCCCCGGACAGGGCAGGCCGGAGAGGCTCGCGCACAGCTCCGCCAGGGAGCGATCGGCGGCGGTGCGCCAGCCGTCGAGGCGCACTTCGTCGTCGTCCGCGCCGCCGACGTCGAGGGCCGGCACCAGCCGGCCGGGGTGCTGCCTCGCCAGTGCGGCGAAGGCCTCCGGCTCGCGGCCCACCAGCGAACCGATCACCACCCGACCGCAGCCCGCCGCCAGGGCCTCCTCCACCGCCCGACCGTCGCGCAGGCCGCCACCCCACTGAATGCCGAGGCCGGCTTCCCGGGCGCCCTTCACTAGCGCCGCCATCGACTCGCGCTGCGGCGTCTCGCCGAAGGCGGCGTCGAGATCGACCACGTGGACGGTGCGCACGCCGGCCGCCGCATAGCGATCGAGCACCGCCAGTGGGTTGCCCCCGTAGTCCGTGCGCTGGGCGTCGTCGCCCTGGTGCAGGCGCACCACCCGCCCCTGGCGCAGATCGATGGAGGGCAGCAGCTCAAAAGCCGCTTCTGCGGATCTCGGTTCAAGGGGCGGCATGGGCCATCTCCGTGAAATTGCGCAGGATGCGTAGACCCACCGAGCCGCTCTTCTCCGGATGGAACTGCGCGCCGGCCACCCGACCCCGGCCGGCCATCGCAGGAAACAAACGGCCGTGGGGCGTTTCCGCCAGGAGATCGGCGGGGTCGCCTCCCTCCGGCGCAAAGCTGTGGACGTAGTACACGCTGGAGCCGTCCGGTACGCCGGCGAGCAGTCCCGCGAGCGGGTTTCCCTTCGAGGCCGTGCGATGCAGGCGATTCCAGCCGATGTGCGGCAAGGGCACGTCGTCCGGCAGCCGGCGCACCCGACCGGGGAGCAGACCCAGGCCGTCCGTTTCGCCAAATTCCTCGCCGGCTTCGAACAGGATCTGAAAGCCGACGCAGATGCCGAACAACCAGGCGCCTCGCTCCAGGGCCATCCGCAGGGCACTCTCCAGGTCACCGCGCAAGGCCTCCCGCGGCGGCCCGAAGGCGCCCACGCCGGGCAGCACCAGGCAGCGCGCCGCGGCCACCGCCGCCGAATCCCGGGAGACCGCCGGCGTCGCTCCCACCGCCCGTAGGGCACGGATCACGTTGCCGAGGTTTCCCACCGCGACGTCGAGCACGACGGCTTTTTTTTCGACGGCGGTCATTCGGTCAGCGTCCCCTTGGTGGACGGCACCCCCTCGCCGGGCCGTCGGACCACCGCCGCGCGCAGCGCCACCGACGCCGCCTTGAAGGCCGACTCGGCGGCGTGGTGGCCGTTGCGGCCGGCGAGTAGATCGAGGTGCAGGGTGAGGCGGCCGCGATCGGCGAAGGCCTGGAAGAAATCCGCCACCAGGGTGAGCGGGAAATCCCGCGTCACCCACTGGCCGGCCAGCTCCTGCGCCTCGCTGTAGACGAAGAAGCCCCGCCCCGAGAGATCCACCACCGCCCGGCTCAACGCCTCGTCGAGGGGCGCATAGGCGTGGGCGAAGCGCACCACTCCCTGGCGGTCGCCCAGCGCCACGGCGAAGGCCTCGCCCAAAGCCAGGCCGACATCCTCCACCGTGTGGTGGAGGTCGATCTCCGTGTCGCCCTGCGCCTCGACGTCGAGGCCGAAGCCGCCGTGGGTGGCCAGGGCGTCGAGCATGTGGCCGAAGAATCCGTCCGGCACGGAGATCCGCCGGCCGCCGCCGTCCAGATTCAGCGTCAGGCGGATGCGGGTCTCGCCGGTCACCCGCTCGAAGGTCGCTTCGCGCTCGCTCATCGCATCTCCGTTTCCTGGAGCTTCATGTCGGTCAAGGCTTCGTCCACCGCCCGCAGGGCCGGTCCGCTGCCCACCGAAAAACGCAGGCAGCCGGCCAAGCCCGGATAGCCGCCGACATCCCGCACCCGGATGCCGCGGGCCGCCAGGCCGGCGTGGATCGCCGGTGCGCGCCCGCCGCAGCGGGCGAGGAAGAAATTCGTTTCGGACGCCAGGGTGGGAATGCCGTGGCGCTTCAGCATCGCCCGCCAGGGCTCTCGCCGGCCGTTGAGCAGCCGCACCCGGCGCTCCATCGCTGCCGGCTCGGCGAGCACCGCCCGGCCCGCCTCGATGCCGCAGCGGCCCAGGTTGTAGGGCAGCTTGAGTTTGATCAGCTCGGCCACCAGCTCCGGCCGGGCCAGCAGGTAGCCCACCCGCAGCCCCCCCAGGGACCAGGCCTTCGAAAAGGTGCGGAAGATCACCAGGTTGGGGTAGCGCCCCAGCAGCGGCCGGTAGTCGTGAGCGGTGAACTCGCCGTAGGCATTGTCCAAGAGCAGCGGCGCCTCCAGGCGGTCGAGGATCTCCCGGGCGAGCACCTCCGGGGCCACCGCGTCGCCGGTGGGATTGTTCGGTGAACACAGCACCACCGGCCGGGTGGGATCGCGCTCGATCTCCGCCGCCAGCTCAGCGATCGGGAGCCGTAGGTCCGGAGCCGGCCCCACCGTGCGCAAACGCGCCCCGGAGGCTAGGGCGAAGGGCCGATAGAGAGTGAAGGTCGGCAGCGTACCGAGCACTTCGCTTCCCGGCGCGGCGAAGGTTTCGAGGGTCGCCCGCAGCAGCTCGTTCGAGCCGTTGCCCACCAGCACCCCTTGCCACGGCCAGTCGTGGTACGCCCCGAGGTCGCGCCGCAGGGCATCGCCGTGGAAATCTGGATAGTGGGCGAAAGGCTGCTCCAGCAGCCGCCGGGCGATCTCTTCCTTGATCCGACGGGGGAGATCCCAGGGCATCTCGTTCTGGTCGAGCTTGAAGCGGCAAGGCTCGATCTCCAGGTGGTAGGCGGAGAGGGAGCGCACCTCCGGACGCACCGCATCGAGCGTCGCTCCGATGTCCGGGAACCCGCTCAAGACCGCTCCCCTGCCAAGCGCTTGCGCGCCGCTGCCGCGTGGGCCGGCAGGCCTTCGGCATCGGCGAGGGTGGCGGCGGCGGCCGCCCAGCGCGATGCCGCCTCGGCCGAGAAGCGCACCGTATGGCCGCGGCGCACGAAGTCCTCCACCCCCAGGCCCGAAGCGAACCGCGCGCTGCCGCCGGTGGGCAGCACGTGGCTCGGCCCGGCGACGTAGTCGCCGAACACTTCCGGCGTGGCGGCGCCGACAAAGACCGCGCCGGCGCGCTCGAAGCGGTCGGCCAGCGCCTCGGCCTCGGTTCCTACGAGCTGCAGGTGCTCCGGCGCGAGATCCTCCGCTAGGGCCACCGCTTCTTCCAGGTTCTCCACCACCGCCGCCAGGCCGAAGGCCGCCAGGGACTTGGCCGCCGTCGCGGCGGTGGAGAGAGCAAGAAGCTGACGGCTCACCTCGTCCGCCACCTGCCGGGCGAAACGGCGGCGGGGGGTGAGGAGCACCGCCGCCGCCCGCTCGTCGTGCTCCGCTTGGGCCAGCAGATCGGCCGCAATCACGGCCGGGTCGGCTCCGTCGCTCGCCACCACCACCACCTCCGAGGGACCGGCCAGGCCGTCGATGCCCACATCGCCCACCACCTCGCGCTTGGCCGCCGTCACCCAGGCGTTGCCGGGGCCGACGATCTTGTCCACCCGCGGCACCGTCTCGGTGCCGTAGGCAAAGGCCGCCACCGCCTGGGCGCCGCCGATGCCCCAGATCTCCTCCACTCCCAGGTGCGCCAGGGTGTAGCGCAGGGCGGTGTTGCCGCCGAAGGCGGCCGGAGGAGTGGTCACGGCGATCTCCCGCACCCCGGCGGCGCGCGCCGGCACCACCGTCATCACCACCGTCGAGGGGTAGGCCGCCAGTCCACCGGGCACGTACACCCCCACCCGCCGCAGGGGACGCCGATGGGACTCCACCACCACCCCGTTGCGCTGGTCGATACTCTGTCTTTTTTCGGCCTCGCGCACCTGCTTGGCGTGGTACGCCTCCACCGCGCCGATCGCCCGCTCCAGAGCCCCGGCAAAACCCGCCGGCAGGCCGGCCCTCTCCTCCTTCAAAACCGGCACCGGCAGCCGCAATTCGGAGGCCGACTTCACCGCGACTCGATCCAGCCGACGCACCGCCTCGAGGAGGGCCGGATCCCCCTTGTCGCGCACCGCCGCCACCAGCTTGCGGGCGCCGCGCACCACCTTGGGGTCGAGCACCTGCCGCTGGCGGCCGAAGAGCTTCGCCAAGGCCCGACGGCCGCGGCCGGAATCGGCGCGCACCACTTTGAGCGGCTTCTTCGCGCTCACGCCGCCACCCCCGCCGATTCGAGACGGTCCGCCAGATCGTTGATGCGAAACCGGTGGGCGAGAAAAGACGACCGGTTGACCACCAGGCAAGGCCTCACCTCCGCCACCGGTTCGAGTTCCACCAGGCCGTTGTCTTTGAGGGTGCGACCGGTTTCCACGATGTCCAGGGCGAGATCCGCCAGGCCGAGAATCGGCGCCAGCTCGATGGAGCCGGAGAGTTCCAGCACCTCGGCGCCCCAGGGGCGCTTGGCCACCACCCGGCGGGCGGTCGCCGGGTACTTTGTCGCCAACCGCACCTGGCCGCCGGCGGCCGGCAGGGTGCCCGGGAAGCCCACCAGCGAGATGCGGCAGCGGCCCTCCTTGAGGCGCAGCGGCACCAGCAGGTCGCAGCCGTGCTCGTCGAGCACGTCGCTGCCCACGAAGCCCGCGTCGGCGACGCCGTTCTCGACGTAGCGCGGCACGTCCCACCCTTTGAGGAAAAGCAGCTCGAGACCCTCCTCCGGCAGCGTCACCCGCAAGCGACGGTCCTGCGGATCGAGCCCCGCAAAGGCGCCGCCGCCGGCCGCCAACGCCGCCAGCACCACCTTCTGCGCCCGCCCCTTGGGCAGCGCCAGCCGAATCAGCGGACGATTCACGGCAAAGCCTCCGCCAGCCGATCGAGACCGAAGGAGAAGCCCACCGCCGGCACCTCAGCGCCGAGGCCGCGAAACAGGCGATCGTAGCGGCCGCCGGAGCCGCAGGACCGACCGCTGCCGGCGGCGTAGACGCGGAACACCAGGCCGTCGTAATAGGTCCGGTCGCGCACCCCGTCCTCCAGATCCGCATCGAGGGTGTGGTGGGCGAACTCGGCGAAATCGATCTCGAAGGACACCGCCGGAAACTCTCCGTGCAGCTCCTCGACCAGCTCCGCCAGGGCCGCCAGGCGCTCCGCCGCCGGCGTTCCGAGGGTCGCCGGATCCGCCGGCACGCCGTGTTCGGCGATCTCCAGCAGCGAGCGGTGAGCCAACCGCAGCGGCCGCCGCTCCCGGCGGCGCAGGGCATGGAGCAATTCCTCGACGGACCTCCGCTCGGCCTCTTCCGGCGTTTCTTTCAGCACCCGGCGCAGCAGCTCGTCCAGGGCGCCGGCAAAGCCGAGCACCACCCGCGGCGCTTCCACTTCCGATGCGAGGGCGAGGAACAGCCGCAGCATCTCCACCTCGCCCGCCTCGCCGGGCACGCCGAGGAGTTCCGCCCCCAGGTGGTACTGCTCGCGCTCGCGACCGATGTCGCCGTAGCGCACCACATCGCCACGGTAGTAGAGACGCAGCGGTCCATCGAGGGCCGCCAGCCGTGGCGCCAGCAGACGCGCCAGCATGGGAGTGAAATCCGAACGGATGGCGAGCTGGTCGCCGTCGCGACCAATGAACCGGTACAGCTCGCCGCGGGTGGCTTCGGTCAGGATCGGTTCGTAGGGCTCCAGGTAATCGAGAATCGGCAGGATCACCTCCGAGAAGCCGGCTTCTTCCAGCCGCTCCAGGCAGCGGCCCTCGATCCGCCGCCGGCGGGCCGCGGCATCGAACAACAGCGCCGTGACCCCCGGCGGCAGGGCGGCGGAGATCCTCACCTTCCCTCCCCGCGCAGGTCGATCACTTTGAGCCCCAAGAAGTCCCGGCCAAGGGCCGGCGGCAGCTCGCGGCCGATCATCGCCCGGAACTGGGCCAACGCCTGAAACAACAGCACTTCGCGCCCGTCGATGGCGATCACCCCGCGCTCGCGAGCCGCCCGCACCAGCGGCGTCGCCTCGGCGCCGTACACCAGGTCCACCAGCGCGGCGCCGTGCCGCAGGCGCTCAGGGTCGATCACCAGCGGATCGTCGGCCGAGCGGCCGAGGGAAGTCGCCTGTACCAGGATGTCGAAGTTCTCCGGCCGCAGGTCGGCCAGGGGACGGAAGGGCAGGCCGAGCACCTCGCCGGCCCGGCGGCCGCGCTCCTCGCCGCGATTGAAGATCACCACCCGGGCGCCGGCGCGGGCCAGGGCGAAGGCCGCCGCGCGCCCGGCGCCGCCGGCTCCCACTACCGCCGCATCGGCGTCGGCAAGGGCCACCCCGCTCTCCTCCAGAGGATCCAGCACCCCTTCCGGATCCGTCGATTCGGCCTCCCACACGCCGTCTCGCAGGGTCAGCGTATTGGCCACCCGCAGCGATTCGCACAGCGGGCTGGCGACGCCGGAGACGGCCAGCGCCGAGCGCTTGAAGGGCGCCGTCACGCTCAACCCCCGGAGCGGCATTCCCAGAGCCGCGGGGATGCTGCTCTCCGCCACCTCCAGCCAGAAGTCGCCGAAACGCTCCGTCTGGAAGGGCAGGTAAAGGTACGGTAATTCGAAGGCGCGGTAGGCACCGTTGTGCAGCCGCGGGGAGAGCGAGTGGGTGACCGGGTTGCCGATCACCCCGAAGATCGCCTCGACCGGCGGCAGCGCCGGCAGCCCGAAGTCCGCCCGCAGGCGGGCGATGGTCGGCTGCCCCGGTGCGCCGGCCGCGTCTTCGCTGGCGGCGCCAAACACCCAGGGCGCGCCCAAGCGTGGCGCCAGCGGCCGGGTCCACAGGCCCTCCGGGCCGCCGCTGAAGCAGAGGACGTCCCGCCGTTCGAGGGAGGCCAGGAGCTGCAGCGACCACAGCGCCTGGACGGGCCGCTTCACCTCGGGGATCAGCTTGTAGAAGCGAGCCGGGGTCTCCGCCAGGGCGGCGAAGCGCTGTTTCAGATCCGCCAGGTCGCGCGCCCGGCCGTGCCAGGAGATCAGACGCCGGTCGGCCGGAATCGCCTCCAGCGTCTCCGGCGTCAGATCGCGCTCGCCTTCGAGGTCGACCAACTCGTAGCCGGCGGCGAGGGCCGCCGCGAGGCGCTCCCGCCGTTCCCGCGGCACCGTTTCGCCGCGGCCGCCCTCGGTGCGGCTGCGCAGGGTGTAGAGGAATCGATCGCCGGGCAAATCCGCCGGCGAGAGATCCCCCACCAGATCGCCGCGCACTTCGATGAAGTCGGCCAGCCCATCGGCGCTGGGATCGGCGTCGCACGCGGCGCCCTGCCGCAGCGTCTCCACCGCGCCGCGACTCGCCAGAGTGGCGACCAGCACAGCGCGATCCGATGGCGTCGAACTACCCAAAACGAAAAAACCTCCTTCGCCCGGGAAGGAGGTTCTGGCACTGAATCGCCGAATGCTCGCGTCCCGGGCTCGTAGCGGCCGGGACCCGAGGGTCCGGCCTAACGGTTGCCGTGATGATGCACGCCACGCCACCACGCGGCCGCAATCGAGAAATCGGGGGCCGGAGTCGAAGTACGCGGAGCGGAGGCGGTGCGGATCATGGCTTGGTCGGTCTAGCTCAATCAGCGTTCGAGGCGGTCATTCCGCCGCCCACGGAGCGTAGAGCAGACCGCGCACGGCTGTCAACCTGGACACCGGCCGGGTAGTGGCTCAGTTTCAACTTTTTGGATCCAGGAGCCCTACCACCTGCTCTAGAGTCCAGGGCCGGCGGGCGATTCCTGCCGCCATCGCGGGCGTGACCTTGTTGTCCGTCTCGGTCTTGAGCGAGCCATGGGGCCGCATGAAGTTGTAGACCATGAAGTGCAGCTCAATCGCTGCGGCGTGGTTCTCGACTTTCTTGGAGAAGGCGTTGGTCAGCCGCGTGAAGCGCCGCATGCTCATCCGCATCGTCAGATTGGACCGCTCCACGTAGGACGTAGAGACGTGGCAGGGCTCCGGATCGCCCTGCACGACGTTGACGGTAGCGCCCTTGCACTTCGCCGGGCTGTACCGCTTCTCGGCTTGCGGATCGCTCCCGTAGAGCTTCTGGAGCATGGCGTAGTCCACATCCGCGCCGAAGGCATCCTCGACCGCCTCTAGGTAGGGCCGGTGGCCGTCCGTGGTGAGCTGCACGCGGTTCGACAGGCGCCCCGCCACGTCCTGCATG